>JAVBUS010000036.1:0-3501 GCA_031555125.1 Eubacteriales bacterium
ATATCGACTTGACCAAGGCCGAAGCCCTGTTGCGTCAGGCCATCGACGGCGGCGTTAACTACCTGGACACCGCCTACATCTATCCCGGCAGCGAGGTAGCCCTGGGCAAAATCTTGTCCAAAGACGGCCTTAGAGACAAAGTGTATATCGCCGACAAGCTGCCCCCGCTAGCCTTTCACGAGGGCGCCAACTTTAGCAAGTATCTGGATAAGCAGCTGGAGCGCCTGCAAACCGATCACATCGACTATTACCTGATCCACGCACTTTCCAACATGAAGACCTGGGAAACGCTGCTGCGGGCAGGCATCGTTCCCTGGCTGGCGGAGCAAAGGGAGAAGGGCCGCATCCGTCAGATCGGTTTCTCTTTCCACGGCACCCCGGCTTGCTTCACCGAGCTGCTGGACGCCTATGATTGGGACTTCGTACAGATTCAATACAACTACATCGACGAGCACAATCAAGCCGGGCGAGCCGGACTGGAAAAGGCCGCCGCCAAGGGCATGCCGGTGATCATCATGGAGCCGCTGTTGGGTGGTCGGCTGGCCGCCAACCTGCCCAAGGCCGCAGCGGAGGTATTCCGTAACGCCGACACCAACAAAACCCCGGCGGAATGGGCCCTGCGCTGGCTATGGGATCAGCCCCAGGTCACCGTCATCCTATCCGGCATGAATAGCGCGGCCCAACTTACGGAGAATTTGCGCATTGCCGAGAGCACCCTTCCCGGTTCCTGCGATGCCGCAGATGTGGAGGTGTACGAAGCGGTTCGGGATGCCTTCAACGCCGGATTCAAGGTCCGCTGTACCGGCTGCAGCTACTGCATGCCCTGTCCCCAGGGCGTCAACATCCCCGGCTGCTTCTCGGCCTACAACAAGTCAGTGGGCATCAGCCGCAGCGCAGGTTTTGACGCGTACCTGTTCGAGGCGGGCGCCACCACACCGGAACAGCATTTTGCCAGCCAATGCACCCGCTGCGGCGCTTGCGAGCGGCACTGTCCCCAGCACATCGGGATCCGGGATGCCCTGGCCCAAGTCGCCCAGCGCATGGAACCGTTCTGGCTCAAGCCCGGCACGGCGCTGGCACGCCGCATTTTGGGGATCCGGACCCACAAAAAGTCCACGTAAGCGAGGCGCCGTCCGCAATGGATGCGGACGGCACTCTGACCATCGACAAAGCCGATGGTCTCGAACAAGACGCTGAGGCGTCTCGTTCGAATAGGCGGTGCGCACTGAGGCGCGCCTCCCTCTGGTCGGGATGATAGGCATGTTTTCCTCCGCTTCGCTACAGAAAACGCCCCGTGCAACCGGCAAAGCCGGTCGACACGATTTTCCTCGGAGGGGATTGCGATCCCCTCCAAACCTCCTAATGGGTTTGTTGATAGTCTGAGCGCCGTCCGCAATGAATGCGGACGGCGCTGTCTTTTACTTTTCCCGTGCCAGGATGGGACGCAGATACTCGGCGGTGTAGCTCGCCTTGCACTTGCATAGCTCTTCCGGCGTGCCCACGGCCACGATGTTGCCGCCGCGATCGCCGCCCTCTGGCCCCAGGTCAATCAGGTGGTCGGCGGTTTTGATCACGTCCAAGTTGTGCTCGATGATGAGCACCGAGTTACCGTTGTCCACCAAGCGCTGCAACACCTGCACCAGGCGGTCGGTATCGGCCATATGCAGGCCTGTGGTGGGCTCGTCCAGCACGTACATGGTACGGCCGGTGGAGGCACGGGACAGTTCGGTGGCCCGTTTGATGCGCTGGGCTTCGCCGCCGGAGAGGGTGGTGCTGGGTTGGCCCAGCTTGATATACCCCATTCCCACATCGAAGAGGGTCTGCACCTTTTTGATCAGCTTAGGATGATTTTCGAAGAAGGTCAGGGCATCCTCCACCGTCATCTCCAGCACATCGTAGATATTCTTGCCCTTGTAGCGCACCTCCAAGGTTTCCCGGTTGTAGCGCTTGACCTTGCACACCTCGCAGGGGACATAGATGTCGGGCAAAAAGTGCATCTCAATCTTGCAGATACCGTCGCCGGAGCAGGCCTCGCAGCGGCCCCCCTTGACGTTAAAGGAGAAGCGGTTCTCCTTGTACCCCCGTTCCTTGGCGTCCGGCGTTTGGGCAAACACCTTGCGAATCAGATCAAACAGGCCGGTATAGGTAGCGGGATTGGAGCGAGGCGTACGGCCGATGGGCGATTGGTCAATGTCGATCACCTTGTCCAACTGGTCGATGCCCTCAAACTTTTCGTGACGGCCAGGCTTGATCTTGGCACGGTTGAGATCCCGGGCCAGGGTCTTGTACACCACCTCATTGATCAAGGAAGATTTGCCGCTGCCGGATACACCGGTGACCACACACATGACGCCCAAAGGGATGTCCACACTGACGTTCTTCAGGTTGTTTTCTTGGGCACCCAGCACACGCAGCTTGCCGGTGGCCTTGCGACGCTTTTTGGGCACCGGGATGGACTTTGCACCGCTTAGGTACTGGCCGGTGATGGATTTTTCGTTGGCCTTGATCTCCTCTACGGTGCCCTGGGCCACCAAAAAGCCGCCGTGAACCCCCGCGCCGGGGCCGATATCTACGATCTGGTCAGCGGCGTACAGGGTATCCTCATCATGCTCCACCACCACCAGGGTGTTGCCCAGATCCCGCAGATGCTTCAGGGTGGCCAAAAGCCGCGCATTGTCCCGCTGATGCAGGCCGATGGAGGGCTCATCCAGGATATAGAGCACGCCCACCAGGCTGCTGCCGATCTGGGTGGCCAGGCGAATCCGCTGGGCCTCACCGCCAGAAAGGGTGGCCGCTGCCCGGGACAGGGATAGATAGTCCAGGCCCACATCGGCCAAAAATCCTAGTCGCGCATTGATCTCCTTAAGGATCTGGTGGGCGATCATCTCGTCCTTGGGCGACAAGGTAAGCCCAGCAAAGAACGCTTTGGCTTCCAGCACCGCCAGGGAGGACACCTTGGCGATGGAACTGTCACCCACCGTGACGCACAGGGACTCCGGCTTAAGGCGTTGGCCCTGGCACACCTCACAGGGGGTGTCGGACATGTATTCTTCGTACAGCTCCTTCATGCCGTCGCTGCTGGTCTCCCGGTAGCGACGCTCCAGGGTGGGAATGATGCCCTCAAAGGGGGCCACGAAGCTGCCGCTGCCGTGCTGTCGTTCGTAATCTATCTTGATTTTTTCGCCGTCGGTGCCATACAGCAGCACGTTCACAGCCTTTTTTGACAGATCCTTCACAGGCGTATCCAAGGAGAACTTGTAGTGCTTCGCCAGCGCCCCAAAGAACATGTTGGCCATGGAGGTGCTGTCCGCCGTGCGCCAGCCGCTGGCATGGACGGCATCCTGATTCAGGGACAGACTCCAGTCCGGTATGATGAGCATGGGGTCTATCTTTTTGAGCACGCCCAGGCCACTGCAGGTGGGACAAGCGCCAAAGGGACTGTTGAAGGAGAACATGCGGGGGGTCAGTTCTTCGATGCTGACGCCGCAGTCGGGACAGGCA
>JAVBUS010000223.1:0-7361 GCA_031555125.1 Eubacteriales bacterium
AGATACTTATATCCGTCCTCTTCGTATTCCTCCAGGATCCCCGTGACCTCTACCCAGTCATCGGGGTTCGGCGTCTCCTGCTCCCACACGATCTCCAGCCCCACCTGGCCGTCGTTGCCACAGCAACCGGGGCCGAGCTGATACACGTAACGCATCACCCGCACCCCGCCGATCACCTGCAGCTCCTGCTCCGCATAGGTGCCGTGGAACCGCAGCGCCTTGCCCAGGTAGTCCCCGGCATTGAGCTGAATATCGTTCATCTGCTGCACAAAAAACTTGTCGCCAATGTCCACCAACTCCAACCCCTCCAAGGATACCGCCGCCTCGGTTCCGGGTCCTTGGGGCCCTTGCGGTGCCGTCTCCGCTGCCCACGCCGCGGAGAATCCCATGCTGCCCAGCAGCGCCGCCAGGCACACCCATCCAATGATTTTTCTCATGCCCCCAGTCCTCCCATCGCCAATCTGATTCCCCAAAAGACGCAGAACGCGCCGATGTTCATCAACACCACGCTGGCACCGGTGGGAATGTCGTACAGGTACGATACCACCACCCCCAGAAAAAAACAGCACACCGACACCACCGCCGAGCAGATGGTGACGGTCTTGAACCGCTTGCACACCCGCATGGAGGTCAGCGCCGGAAAGATCACCAGGCTGGAGATCAGCAGTGCCCCCATCATCCGCATGCCCAGCACGATGGTCAGGGCAGTGAGCAGCGCGATGAGCATATTGTACAGATCCGCCCGGGTCCCGGTGGCCCGGGCAAAGGTCTCGTCGAAGGTGACGGCAAAAATCTTGTGATAGCACAGCACGAACAACACCAGCACCACGGCGCACAGGGCCACGCTTAGATTAACATCCGCCTTGCTCATGGCCAGGATGCTGCCGAACATGTAGTTGCACACATCGGTGTTCATGCCCGTGGTTTGGGAGATCACCACCACGCCAATGGCCAGGGAGGCCGTGGAGATCAGGGCGATAGCGGCATCGCCCTTAATCTTGCCGTTTTCGCTGATGCGCAGCAACAGAAAGGCCGCCAGCACCACCACCGGAATAGACACCGCCAGGGGTGCGGCGTTCATGGCCGTGGCCACCGCCAAAGCACCAAAGCCCACGTGGGATAAGCCATCCCCAATCATGGCGTATCGCTTGAGCACCAGACTGACCCCCAATAGCGATGCGCACAAGGCCACCAACAGGCCCACGATCACCGCCCGCACCAAAAAGGCGTAAGAAAACATGGTCTGCAGGGTATCAATCACGGCGCTCACCTCCTAAGAATGCCTTCCCCAGCACCGATTGGACATACTCGTGGGTGCGGCCAAAGAATACCTGGGTCTTTTGCAAATGCAGGATATGGCTGGCGTACTGCACAGCACTGTGGACGTCGTGAGAAACCATAATGACGGTGATCCCCGTGTCCCGGTTGATGCCCTCGATGAGCCGGTACAGCTCCTGGGTCACGATGGGATCCAACCCGGCCACCGGCTCATCCAACAGCAGCAGCTTTTGCGTGGCGCACAGCGCCCGGGCCAGCAGCACCCGCTGCTGTTGACCCCCGGACAGTTCACGGTAACACCGACGCCGCAGATCCTCGATGCCCAACCGGGCGATATGTCCGGCGGCGATGTCCTTGTCCTCCCGGGTATAAAAAGGGCGGATGCCCCGGGCGCTCAGTCGGCCCGACAGTACCACCTCGTACGCGCTGGCCGGAAAGTCCTTTTGGGACGCGCTCTGCTGGGGCAGATAGCCGATCTGGTTAGGCTGAAGCCCCTCCCCCATGGTCACGGTGCCGCTTTGGGGTGATTTTAGCCCCAGTAATCCCTTCATCAGCGTGCTTTTGCCGGAGCCGTTTTCCCCCACCACACACAGGTACTCTTTGGCGTTGACCTCGAAGTTCAACCCGCTGATGGCCGGATTGCCCTCATAGGCAAACGCGGCGTTCTGACAGGTGATCAGTGCCATTATCGCAATGCCTCCTTCAGGTTGGCCAAGTTCTGTGTCATCAGCGACAGATACGTCGCGCCGCCCTCAAACTCGGCCTTGGACACATTGTGACAGGCATGCAGCAACAGCACCTTGGCCCCGGTTTCCTCGGCGATGGTGGTGGCCATCCGCCGGTTGGACAGCTCAACATGGAATACCACCGGGATGCCTTCCGCCCGAACTTTGTCCACCAGAAAGGCCACCGTGGACGCGCTGGGTTCGGTCTCCGTGGAACAGCCCGGAAAGGCGGCAAAGTAGGTCAATCCATAGGCAGCCGCAAAATACCGGAAGGGGAACCGGTCGCCAAAGACCAGTGTCTTGCGTACCCCGCCATCCACCGCCGCTTGAAACGCCGCATCAAGATCCGCCAAGGCCTGCTTGTACGTCGCCGCGTTTTGCTGATACAGCACCGCATTGGCGCTGTCGGCATCCCCCAGCACGTCGGCGATACGGGCCACGATCCGGGCGGCATTTCGGGGCGAAGTCCAAACGTGCTCGTCCATGGCCTCGCCCTCGTGTTCCTCGCCCTCGTGCTCCTCGTCCCCATGTTCCTCGTCCTCGTGCTCCTCGTCCTCCGGATGGGCCTCGTGGTCATCCTCCATGCCTTCCACGATCTCCTCCGTCACGGTCTCCACACAGTCCATCAGGGTAATGATCCGCATACGGCTTGTATCCATGGAGTCCAGTAGCCGCGACACCCACGCGTCGGACTCCCCACCCACGTACAAAAACACATCGCAGTTCTGGATGGCGATGATGTCCTGGGGCGTTGGCTCATAGGAGTGGCTCTCCGATGCCGGGGGCAGCAGCATGGTGAGGGCTACCTTGTCCCCAGCCACCTGGCGCACGAAATCATAGGGCGCAAAGATTGTGGATACCACCACCAGGGGCGCAGACGCTGCCGGTTCCTCCGCCAATCCTGCGCCGCAGGCCGTCAGCAGCAAACACAGGCACAAACACCAGATACTCCATTTTTGAAAGGTCAATCGCATCACAAAATCCCTCCATTCGTCGTATTGGACATACAGCAACAAGGGATACACAAAAATCGTCCAAGGGTTGCAACATGCCTTGGATCGCTCTGTGTCCCCTTGAAGGAGGGTTTTTAATTGTTCATGCGCACCTTGGCGGCCACCGGCGAGCGCAGCGCCAGCCGCCCTGGTACCGTGCCTACAGCAAACCATGCCGCGCCCGTGCACAGCGCCACGCCGCAGCAAGACAGCACCGCCAAACCCAGCAGCTTCTGCAATTCCCGGGCGGCGTCCAGTTGGGCGCAGGCCGCACAGCAGCCCCCCGGCCCCCGGCGATCATGGATGTGCCCGTGCTGCATCGACACCAGGAACATGGAGGTCAACCCCACAAAGAGGAAACAGGCGCAAAGAACCAGCGCCAATACGCGTTTGGGCATCCGACGGCCAAAGTACCGCCGGCGGTTTGTGCGCAACGCGTTGAAAAACAGCACGGCTCTCCCTCCCCTCCCTGGGACGTTGTTACAATTAAGCGAAGAATGTTTTACAGTGTACTCTCCTGCCAGTTGGATGTCAAGACAATCCCACATCCTTCCACGTCTTGGCGTGCGCGTTCGGATCCCTCCGGGCTATCGTTTGCCGCTGCTCGAATCCAATGAAGGATCTGCACGCGGTACGGCACGGGCAGGTCTTGCTTCCGCCACATCTTGCCGCCCCTCATGTATGGACGAACATAACGCGAAAGCCCCGACCCATAGCATCCGGCTTATACTGGTCTTCTTGATATCGCGCAATAGATCGCGAGGGATTTTGTCGCCTGGCTGGCGAGGAGTAGTATTCACTCACAAAAAAGCGCGCCCGCATAGGCGCGCTCGATTGGATGCCACTTTCATTCCTCGATCTCCAAGGGCTCTATCATGCCCTCCGGCATCAGTTTGGGCCTTGACGCCCCGGACGCGGCGGGCTGCTCCGCCCCCAGCGAAAAAACCAACAGCCCCGTGGCGGTACGCACCTGAAGCATACACAGTTCCGGCGTACATCCCACAGGTAAAGCAAAACCCAGCACCACCTTGCCCGGAAAATCCGCCAGCCCCTCCCCCTCCTTCACCGCGCCGGGCAAGGGCAATGCGCCCTCCGTGTCACCATCGGCGGGCATCAGAAAGGCGGGGGTGTACTGCATGCCGCCGGTTTCCAGCGCTAGGCCGTAATACAGCGCCGTGCAGGCGTTGTCCATCAGCCCCACTTCACCCACCACATCCAGCGCAAGCACCCAGGGTTCCAGCCCCAGGGGCAGTTTGGCGGGCACCATCGCCGGATCCGGCGTCAAGCCCACCAGGGTGGCCTGCACCCCCTCCACCGGGAAGGTGACAAGGGGCAACTGCGCCTCGTCTGCATGGGCGACGGTCATGAGCACGCACAGGGCTAGACAAATCGCCGCCAGAGCCCTCATTGGGCGCCCCCTGCCGCGGCTTGGCCCAGGGTGAAAATGCCCGTTCGCCCCCCCAATGTGATCAACAGCCGATCCCCGGCCCATTGTATGGCGGGCTCCCGCACCGGCTCGTGCTCCAGTGTGGCGACAGCCTCCCCTTCGGCGGGCAGCAGCGCGGAAATATCCACCTTGCTATAGACGCCAAGGGCCACATCCGCCAAGTATAGCGCATCCTCACCACCGTACAGCAGAGTCGAAACCCCGCCGCTGCACAGCACCGCCAGCTCCTGCCCATCCGGAGAGAAGGTCAGCGCGGCAATGCCCTTGACGTCCGGCATCTCCAGGGGCAACAGGCCCAGATCCTCGGGATCCCGCGTCTCCTCCATAGACAGCACCGTAAACATCTCCATAGGCGACGCCGACTCCGCCACCCCCTCGGGCATCAGCGCCAGAGGCATCAGATACACCCCCGATGCCGCACCGGGGATACCGGGAAAGGCGATCAGCGCCGCGTACCCATCCGCCACATCGCCCAGGGTCACGCTATCCCACATGGGCAGTGCCAGCAGCTTGGGCGTGTGTCCAGGTTCCAGCGTCATCAGGGTTGGCTCGATTTTTTGCACGACGGTAGCGTACAGCCAGTTGCCCAGCCGACGCACCTTGCCGGCGTTCGTGGACACGATGCAGCCCTCCTGGTTGTCAAAAAAGGACGCGTCTTGCGTGTACGCCTCGCCGGATAGGGCGATGCTTTCGGTCAGGGATCGATGATCGGTGGTCAGATCCAATCGATACACCAGCGTCCGCCGTTGGGTGCCCAGCAGGAAGGGCGGTGCGTTGTATTCCTCATAAAACAGCACAGCGGGCTGATTGGGATCGAACACCGCCCGGCCCAGATCCCCCTGGGAGCGCGCAATCGTGCCCAGCGTCATGTTGGTCAGGTCAACCAATAGCAGCTGATTGAGGTCGGCCTGTTCAGTATCCGTCTCCCGCCGAGCGATGGACGCATACTGCCCGTCCGGCGACCAGCTGACCTGTACCCAAGAAAATTCAAACATACGCCGGGATACGGGCACCTCCATGTCGGGGAGCAGTGGCACCATCGTACCGTCGTCCAGGTTTAGCACTGAAACGCCGTCCTCGGACGCCAGCAGAGCTCGGTCCCCCTCCGGGGACAGGGAGAGGGGCAGATACTCCGCCGGGATCGTGGCAGCTTGCGGCACCAGCACCAAGCCTCCGGCGGCGATTGCCTCCGCATCCAGGGCGCCAGCCTGGGTCGCCAGCGGGCATAGCAGCATCAACGCTGACAGCAGCAGCGCAATATAGGTGGTTCGTTTGGTATTATGCATAGGGCTCCTCCTATCGAAATGGATGGTAACATTATATAGGAATCCTGGGCATTGGGCAAGCGAAGAACAAAACAAGCCTCTTTCTGCCTTTTCTTTTCGGTCATTGCCCAGGGCGAAATCATTTGCTCGTCATAGGGTGATATTCAGTGCAAAACCGTTATTCTACCCTGCAAGATTAGCTTGCTGCGAATGCTTAGTTTTGAAGAGGTATCACGCATCAAAAGCGTCCATGCCATTTACGGATAAGCGAAATCAACCAATCTGTGTATCGTCAGTTGGCTTTGCGCTTCATTCCTTTTCCCTTCTTCTTTTCTTTTCCTTCCCACTTCCCTTCTCCTTTTGGTTGTCTCTTGTTGTTATGCTTTATATTGAATAAATAATTTCGCTCCCGCAAATTCCCAGGTATTCATTGACAATTTTCGAACGATGCCTCTATAATTGTAACGAGGTGACAAACGATGTATATGGATCCCGGCTTCGGCAGCATGATCATTCAGTTGATCGTGGCAACCATTGCGGCATCAGGAGCGATGTTGGCAATCTTCCGTAAAAAGGTTTTTGGTTTTTTCAAAAAGAATAAGGAGAACCCTGTCCAAGATGCAGAAATCAACGACAAAAGCGAGTCAGCCGAGTAAGGAACCCAGCTCCTTTCGTGACCCATCCGGCTGGGTATACACCCTGGAGGGGACGCTGTATCGGCAAGTAAACCTCTGCTACCGGGCGAGCTACGACCAACTGATGTCCTCCGGCTTGTATACCGCACTGGTCAAGGAACGCCTGCTGATCCCACACCAGGAGGTCGCCGATGCGGTGCCGCTGTGCCCCGGTGCGTATAAGATCATCCAGCCGGAGCGCATCGCCTTTGTGTCGTACCCCTATGAGTGGTGCTTTGGGCAATACCGTGCTGCCGCTTTGACAACGCTGCGCATCCAGCGCATCGCCACAGACCATGGCATGTCGCTCAAGGATGCCAGCGCGTACAATGTGCAATTTCATCAAGGGCGTGCCGTGTTCATCGACACGTTGAGCTTTGTACCCTATCGAGAGGGTTCCCCCTGGCACGCCTATGGCCAGTTCTGTCGGCACTTTTTGGCCCCTCTCATGCTGTACGCAGGGGTCGACCCCCGTCTATCCACGCTGATGCAGACGCATATCGACGGGATTCCCCTGGATCTGGCCAGCCGCCTGCTCAAGGGCACACGCGGGATCCCCGGTGCGTATCGCTATATCCATATGCACGCGTGGGCCATTCGCAAGTACCAGCGCTCAGATCCTGCCGGGTCACCGGCCTCCGGCAGCAAAAAGATCCCCACCGTGCAGCGGTTTTCCTACATCGCCCTCATCGACTCACTGATATCAGTGGTGGAGAAACTCCGCCTTCCGCATCGGGACACGGAGTGGGGCGATTATTACAATCACACCAACTATCAAGCCGCCGCCAGCGACGCCAAGGCGACGATCCTTCAATCATTTTTAGACGCTGTGGCCCCCAAGTCCCTGTGGGATCTGGGCGGTAACGATGGCCGATATGCGCGGTTGGCCTCCTCCCGCGGCATCCACGCGGTTTGCTTTGATGCGGATCGCGAGGCCGTGGAGGCCTGCCACCGCAACGTGCAGAACTGGCAGGAGCAAC
>JAVBUS010000183.1:0-4944 GCA_031555125.1 Eubacteriales bacterium
GTACAGGCAAGATTCATCCATGCTGTCCGTTGCGGATGTGCTGGCGGTGCAGAAAAAATTAACACAGCTTGGCTTCAACCCCGGCACGGCTGATGGGTTTTATGGCCCCAAGACTGCGAACGCCGTAACGGCCTTTCAGCGGGCGCGCGGCATCCTGGCGGATGGCATTGTTGGCCCCGTGACGCTTACGGAGCTGGAAAATCGGTAAGACAACAACGATGGAAGGTGAGTGAAATCATCGGGGAGGAGGTGAAAACCATGGGGATTGACGTTTCTGGCTTGCTGGAGCTTGCCCTGGGTCAAGGTGTTTGGGCCGCTCTCTACATCTATCTGTTCTTCCACATGCTGCGTGACAATGCGGCGCGGGAAGCGAAGTATCAGGCGATCATCGATCGGCTGGGCGACAGGATCGAAGAGGGCATTGAAGAGATCGCGGACCGGCTGGACGTAATGAATACCAAGCAGGCGTCCAAGGAAAAGCTCGGAGCATAACCGAGTATAGCGCTAACCAAACAGGACCTATTCAGCTTCGCGGCGATCGACGCGCGGCTTTTTGATATAGATTCGCAACCTACACCACCACAGTGAGTCTAGCTCCGATCACATATTCCGAAAGTACTGAACAAAACAACAACACAAGAAAATGGAGGAAATAACAATGAAAAAGGCATGGGCAAAAATCAACCAGAACGGCGCGTATGAATCCATGGCGCCCAACACGTACGCGGACCAGGTGTACTCTTATGATAACGGCACGGCGGGCACGGTGCGCACGGAGCTGAACGACGTGGCCTCGACCGCAAACACGGCGCTTAACAACTCTGCGAAAGCGGCAAAACTCGTGGTCCAATCCAATGAACCGCAGCCGGATGGCAATACCATCTGGGTCAAACCGTAAGGAGGGAGGCAATCATGGCAAAAGGAACGATCTTTAACGGCAGCACCAAGATAGAGCTGAAGGAAAGCAACACCAAGGTGTTCTATAACGGTGCCTGGCGGGCGGTGACGGAAGGATATTACCATAACGGCACCAAGTGGGAGCTGTTCATCGGCAACGTGCCAAAACCAGGGGCCATCATTCCGTTCCCGCAATCGCTGGTGGACACCAACAAGCTGTATAACAGTTCTTCCAGCTGGGGCATGGGCTTTACGATCCGAGGTCTCCTGTCCGCGGCAGGCTACAACACTCGGGCAACAGAGGCATGTGGATACACGTATCTGCCGATTTTCCGGCGCAGAACCACGCCCGCAGCCGAGAAAAAACCCGGTGTAGGGGTCTACGACGACATCTGGTTTAAGATCGGCATGCGTAACGGCACATCCACCTGGACGGCCAAGGTATATAAAAACAATGCGCCCACGGCAATAACCCTGATAGACAGCAGTCAAGAATACTGCTTTCAGATCGGCAAAATCTCCATCGACGACACGCTGACACAGGCGTGGACCGAAGCGGAAAACACCGCGGGCGCCGGTAATGGCCGCCACATTTTCTCCGGTGCCATCGGGCTGAAAGTGCTCTGATCACCGACACACAACAAAACGGGCTCCGCAACCGTGGAGCCCGTTCACACAACAATCAGAAGGGAGTTTCTCATGAAAAAGGAATATAAAGGTTACCTAGATCCAGCCAATCGGCACGCGGATACGCGCAGCATGAAGGGCGAGGAAGTCATTCAAAAACGCGACGCTCACAGCAAGACATTCGACCTGGGGCGTGGCATGTACCAGACCGTAGTCTTTCCCGAACCGGTTCATTTTCGCAAGGCCGGGGAGGAAACCTGGGGGGAAATCGACAACCAGCTGGAGACGGTGGAGGTCACCGTCCAGCAATCCAAATCGGGCAAGGGCAAGGCGACCAAGGCCAAGCGCCTGCGCAACCAAGCAGGTCCCCTGACCGTGGAACTGGCCGAACAGGCGGACGCGGAGCGGGTGGTGACCCTGACGGATGAGCACGGCCACACCGTGGCGTGGCAGCTATTGGGCGCGACGGCCTCACCGGCCAAGGTGCAAAAGCCAAAAAAAGCAGAAAAAGAAGACACACAACACGACGAGGACGAACAGCGCCGCCACATGCGCAAGAATCGCAGCGTGGTACGGTATGACGACGCGCTGCCGGAAACCGACCTGATCTGTCGGCTGGAGGGCGCAGGGTTCAAGGACGCGCTGGTGCTCAAGAGCCAAAACGCGCCCACCACCTTCTCATTTCAGTTCACGGCGGTCGGGCTGCAGCTGGACGGCAGGTCAGACGGCCAGGTGGTGGCCCGCGAAGCGGGCGAAGACAGCGAGCCCGCCTTTACCCTACCGCCCGCCTTTATGGTGGACGCGGCGGGCCATAAGGGGCAGGTGCAAACCAGCTTCGAGCCCGTGGACAACGGTCTGGTGATGACCCTGACCCCCGATCCGACCTTCCTGGCCGAGGCCGCCTATCCGGTGACCATCGACCCCACGGTGCAGACTCCCCACACCACCAGCGCCGTGCACGATACCTACGTCAGCCAGCAAATGCCTGGCACCAACTTCAACGGGGAGGAAACCCTGCGCGTAGGCACCCACGACGGGAAGGGGCGGTGCGAAACCTACATCAAGTTCCCACAGCTGCCCAACTTAGGCAGTTCACACACCGTTGCCAAGGCGTACGCATCTTTCTGCGCATATCCTGGTACCTCCGGCACGGCACATGTGCAGGCGCACTGGGTATATGGCGACTGGCAGCACACCACGCTGACCTGGAACAATAAGCCCAGCACCGATGCAAGGCCCCTGGACTATTTTACCTTTACCTCCGACGCAGGGGCTTTCCAATCGATCTACTTTGACATCAGCAACCTGGTGCGGAAATGGTACGAGGGTAGTAACAACGGCATGATGCTGGAGACGCCGCAAACCACCCCCATTGAGCTTTGCGCCAACGAGATCACGGGCTACGGCGAATATACCAACTCCCTTAAACCTGTGCTGTCCATCACCTACGTCAGCAACGCAGGCCTGGAGGACTACCTCTCCTACGAGAGCTACCCCATAGGCCGGGCGGGTACGGCGCACGTGGCACTGCACAACGGCAACCTGGTGTTCACCCGGGGGCTGACCGCCACCAACGGTAACCGGATGCCGATCTCCCTGGGACTGGTATACAACAGCTGCTATGCCGGGCGCAACGACTACAGTGTAGGCGACGGTTGGCAGTTGAACTGGAACCAAAGCCTGCGCCGGGAACAGATCTCCAGCACGCGCTACTACATCTATACCGACGGGGACGGCACGGAGCACAGCTTCCACAAGCGCCAGGACAAAGACACCCATTACGAGGACGAGTCCGGCCTGTCGCTGAAGCTGACCATCGCCAGCGGCGAGGCCACCATCACCAGCAAGGGGCACAGCACCCTGGTGTTTGGCGAGCCGACCAAGGACCACACGGCAACCGTCCCGCACATCCAAATGATCCGCCGGGTCGCGGACGCCCAGGGCAACACCGCCACCTTTACCTACACCGGCCAGAAGCTAACCCAGGTGATCGATGGCGCAAACCGCGTGACCACCCTGACCTACACCCCCACCGAGGTAACCATATTGCCACCGGGCTATACCAACCCGGCACGGATTACGCTGGATGCGCAAGGGCTACTGACCAAGGTTGGCGACCTGGATGGCACCGGGTACTATTACGAATCGGTCTATTCCTACAATACATATACCTATCCCGGTACTAAGACACTCCTCAACAACGCGATGTTGCGCGGGGATACACGGTGCCTGGCTATTGGCTACGCCGGGGCGCTTGGACGCGTCTTCTCTATCGATATTTACACCTCCGGCGGGACGTACGAGCAGGGCAACAAGCGCTACTATTCCTTCTCGGACTGCGTGACCAAGGTCACCGACGGTACCGTCGCCAATGGCAAGACCCTGATCTACCACTTCAACGACTGGGGCAACATGATCGGCGTGCAGGATGAGTTAGGTTTCGCGTCCTTCGCCAAGTTCGTCTCCAACAACGGTGGCGACCCGCGTAAGAACAACATTCCCGAAGCGGCTTCCAAGCTGCAAAAGGTGGTCGTGAACCTGCTGGATGAGCACGACTTTGAGAGCGCCAACAGCTGGAAGCGCGAATGGACCGGGGACCCGGAACGACTGGGCAACTTCGCGTACGACCGCACGGAGCGGCTGACCGGCGTGAAATCCCTGCGGATCACCAAGCCCACCACCCAAGGCGTGTGCAGCGCGGAATACGCGCGGACATGCGCCCCGGGCACGTACACCTTTTCGGCCTACGCCAAGAGCACCGGGGATATCTGGAGCTGGCTGGAGCTGAGCTACATCGATCCAAACGGCATGCGCCAGACCACCGCCACACAAAAGCTGCGGCAGCTGCCCGCCTTCCAGCGCCTGCGCTGCACGATCACGCTGCCCTCTAACTCCCTGGATGGGAAGTTGTACTGCCGCGTCTGCGGCGGCGACGCCATCGGCACTGCCTGGTTTGACTGTGCGCAGCTGGAGGTAGGGCCGCTGGCCAATCGTTACAATATGCTGCCCAACCCGGACTTCTCCGCCATGCCCGTGGGTGACCCGGTGGGCTGGAAGAAGAGCGGTTATTTTGATACCCGCCCCAACGATGCCTGCATTGCCACAGGCTGGTTTGCGCCGATCCCTTCGTTTCTGGGCAACAATTCCTTGCTCATTACCGGCAAGGCTGGTAAAATGGGGAATGTATATCAGGATTTTCCTGCCGAGGGCAAGAAAGACGACGTGTACGTTATCGGCGGCTGGGCCGCTGCCCAGTCCGTACCCCTGCGCGAGAAGCGTACCTTCGGCTTGCGCGTTTCCTTCCACCAGGGCAGCGACAATACCTGGCACGACGGCGGCAGCGTGAGCTGGAACGACGAATGGGGCGGAGCCGAGCGCCCGCAGTGCGGGATGAAGCGAGGCGGAAGCCCAATGAGCAAA
>JAVBUS010000231.1:0-5372 GCA_031555125.1 Eubacteriales bacterium
GGCCTGGAGGGTTTTAACCGGTTCCTCACCAGAGAAGAGCTGCATGTCAGCGGACACGAAAAGCTGCCCTTCGGCCTTTGTGTGAAACCGGGCTACTGCCTTTGCCCGGGTCCCGGCATCCACTACCAGGCTAACCATGGCTACCCTCTGGATTATCCGGATTATAAGGTCTTTTATATGGGTGCCGGCCCCTCTTTCCAAACCGGTACCAGAAGAACAGCTGGTTCTCTGTTAGATATCGCACCTATGGTCAGCGCCTTGCTGGAACTGGATATGCAGGAGCTTAACCCGGTACCGGAAGGATTTTTACGAAACCCGAAAGGAATTGTCTGATATGAAAATGACGAAACAGGAAAAAAGCTGGGTTCTTTATGATTGGGCCAATTCGGTTTATGCTACCATTATGATGGCTGCGGTTGCACCTATTTATTTTGCCGCACTGGCGAAGGATTCCGGCCAGGACGGAGCTAACTGGTGGGGCTTTGGAACCTCCGCTGCCATGATTGTAATCGCCTTTCTGGCACCGGTCATCGGTGCAATGTCCGACTACTACGGGTATAAAAAGAAACTATTTTCCTTTTTTCTGGTTATGGGAATCGGCTTTACCGCGTTAACTGCCGTTACCGGAAGCTGGATCGTCTTTTTACTGGGATATATTCTGTCCCATATCGGATATTCCGGCAGCCTGCTGGTTAGCTCGCGGATGGTATAGTAACACTTCAGCTTTTTGCCACGGCGATGGGCCTCGGCCACCAGGTCTCCCATGGCCGGGGCATCGAACATGGGATAGTTGATGAAAGGATAAATATCTTTGCCGTGATGCACGATGATATGGCTGGCGCCGATCTCGTCGGCGGTCTTCAGCCAAAGATCCGGGGAGGTGTTGTCCGGCTCCTGGAAGTACCGGGTGGCATAGTGCTCCGCCGGATTGATCAGCTTGAAAGGCGTAAAGCCCAGATCAAAGTTGGTGTGCACCTTTGCGTCCGCTTGCAACGTAATGGCTCCGGTATGGTACCCCATCTCGGTGCCCCGGAGCAGGAACTCCCCCTTGCCATCGTTGACCCAAGCTTTGGGCTGGTTGGTGGGGCCAAACCGATAATAGATGTTGCAGAAGGGACGAACGTACTCCTCCTGCACCGGACGCACCACCACGCCGCCGTTCATGCCGCCGCAAAAGAAGGCGTCCTGATGCTTTTCCGGCTGCCATGCCCAGCGGTGCTCCGCAGGACGATCGCCCGTGAAGTAATTCACGCCGCTAAACCAGCGGGCATACCGCTCTTTGAGGGCGAAGACCAGGCGTATATCCGCCACGGCCACTTCCGCGCCGATGGCGCTCCATGTCACGTCATAGTGCATCCAGCCGGTGTAGTCCAACTGGCCGCGCAAGGTATACTGCACGTGAGCACCGGTGCCCTGGGCTTCCCAGACCACATGGGTCTGACTGCTCTGCTCCGGCAGCACGCGGCAGGTGCAGTCCATGGCCAGGGGTTGCCCGTCGGCCAGTATGGCCTCCAGGCGAACCGGGCCGGTCAGGATGTCCTCTCCCTGGGGTAACAGGCGCTCGTTGATGCCGGCGAAACGCGTCGTCAACGCGGTGGGGATACCGTTCGATCCCAAGGTGATCTCGCGTCCCAGGACAGAAAAGCGATTGCCCTCCGTCTTGATGGCGTGATAGGGCGCGGTGACGGTGTCCTCGTTGCCCAAGGTGGAGTTGAGCCAGCTGAACCGCGCCAAGGATGCGGCGTCGTCCTCGCTATGATGAGGGTCTATCTCCCCGGATACCGCAACGGTGAGGGCAATGGCCCGGGTATCCCCATTCTGACAGGTGACGGTGACGGTGGCTGCATGCTCGCCCTGGGCCGTCATGGGAACCTCCAGCAGCACCCAGATGGGCCATGGACGACCGGCCCGGAGCCGCACGGTGCCCACAAAGGGCTTTCCGTGTTGGTCCACACCGCGCAATGCCGGCACATGCATCGTCCAGGGTATATCAATCTCCAGGCCGGTGACGGTAGCATCGGCATCGCTCAACAGCATCAGCTGAACAGTCTGACGCGCACCGGGCCGTGCTTGTACACGAAAGGGCGCATCGCTCTGCACGGGCGCACATTGTTCGCCGGGTTTGCATAAAAAGGCCTGCTCCGTTGTCTTCCACCTCAGTCGGATATTGTTCATTTGATTGGACTCCTTGCTCTGTTGTGTCGCCGGGCTATCTCCCGGGATGGTAGGCTAATAGTAGATGATTTTTTCAGGAAGCGCAATCCGTTACGCCTTGCCCGGGAGCGTATAAAATTTATGCGAAAGCATCCGCACCCATTTTTATCCATACGCGCAGGCGATGACGCACGGGCGTTCCTTCAATAAAGAACAAGGTTTTCGCCACTTTTCCAAGAAACAGTTTAGTCATTTTGCACCGTGTATGTATTCGGTTTTGTACAAGCTGCTCGCTTTTCCTCTTGCAAATGTGCGCCTGCGTCACCTATACTAATGTGACTAGTAGGAGGTGTTCCATGAGCAGCAGATGGAGATCTGTCGGCACCGGCACGTATTGGTATGCCCTGTTTGCCGCATTGCTGATCCTTTGTTTTTGCTTCGGATGGTTCAAACCCGCGTCGGTTTCCAAGTTTGAGAACTGGATGAACATGCCCACCAACGCACGGATGTACACCGCCCCCGAGACAGGAAACAAAGCCCCAAAACTCAAGCCGTCCATCGTCGACAACGCCTTGCTTCTCGGCGGCGCCCGGGTATCAAAAAGTGAGGCCTCTGCGTACGAGTACGTGTTGATGCCCCTGGCGGCCTATGCAAGCGAAGGCGCTGACCCGGCTGCTTGGTTCGCGGCCCAGACGCCTATTCCCCTGGGCACCCAATCCGTTACCGCCATGGGCGGGCATGCGGGCGACGTACTCTATGTACGCCTCGCCGATGCGGATGCCGCGCTGGAAGGCGCGCAACCGGGTAACTGGTTCAACCAGCGCATTGACGGTGTCCAGATCGGCGGCGTGTCGGATTATTCTGTCTTCGGTGTCTCCGCCATGATCGACGACCTGATCGCCTTCAGCCAAAGCGACTTGGTGACGGGAAAGATACAGCCCGAAACGGTCTCCAGCGAGTTGAACATTTTGCGAAACATCGCCGCCGTCCTGCCCTATGCCGCGGGCCTCGCGGTATTGCTGTTGACGCTTCTGCTCCTTTCCATGTTCCTGTTGCCCAAGCGCCGCAAGCTCATGGGCACCGTCGCCTTTGGTTACAGTGCACTGTTGGCATTGGCGGTGGTAGTGGGCTGGATGGTCATCAACGAGTCCTTCCTGACCCGCGAATCGGCGCTGCAGGCCGCCGGCACCATCAAGTGGGCTGGCTGGACCGGCTTCTTATCGGAGACGACACTGTTTCCTGCGGCGGCCATGGCGTTGTCGCTCATCGCGCTGTTTACCCTGCATTATCCCAACAAGCGCAAAATGCATTTGATGGTGCATCATTGGCAACTATATCTATTGTTGGTGCCCGCTGTCATCCTGTTTGCCATCTTCGCCTACGGCCCCATGTTTGGCGTCACGCTGGCGTTTAAGGAGTATCACCTGGCATCCACCATTCAACAGATGCCCTGGGTGGGGCTGCATTGGTTCGAGTTCGCCTTTAGCGATCCCGGCTTCCGCCACGCCCTGGGTAACAGCATCGTGCTAAGCGCACTGCACTTTTTGTTCGGCTTCCCGGCCCCGATCCTGTTGGCGCTGATGCTCAACGAGCTGCGCCAAGTGCGGTTCCGCCGCACGGTGCAAACCGTCACCTTCATGCCCCAGTTCCTGTCCTGGGTGGTCATCGGCTCAGTGTTCATCGGCCTGTTGTCCCTGGATGGCCCGCTCAATCGCATCATCTCCATGCTGGGGGGCAAACCGATCTACTTCCTGGGTGATCCCAGCGTGTTCCGGGGAACATTGATCGTCACCAGCATTTGGAAGGGCGTGGGATATAGCAGCGTGGTGTTCCTGGCCGCCATGTCCGGCGTGGATCCGCAGCTGTACGAATGCGCCCGACTGGACGGCTCTACCCGACTCAAGAACATGTGGTACATCACACTGCCCTGTATCTCCAACATCATCGTGGTGATGCTGATCCTGCGGTTAGGTTCCATCCTGGAGGCCGGCTTTGATCAGATCATCAACATGTACAGCAAGCCAGTTTACGCTACCGCCGACATCATCGACACCTTTATCTTCCGCAAGGTGTTCGGCACCACGGGGGGCGGCGTCATGTATGACTATTCCGCCGCCGTCGGCTTATTCAAATCGGTGGTCGGTTTGATCTTCATCGTCGGCAGCAACATGCTGGTGCGCCGGGTAGAAGGAAAGGAGGCCTCGCTATGGTAAACGCAAAGTCGCCCCGCTTCTTCTCCCGTAAAAAATCCACCCGCATCAAGTCCACTGCCGGCGAGCGCGTGTTCGATATTTTCAACATCTCCTTTCTGTTCTTGCTGATGTTGGTCATGCTCTATCCCTTTTATGACGTGATCATTCGCTCCTTTGCCAGCAGCATTCGCTACCTGGGTCCTCTCGCCTGGCCGCGGCAATGGTCTTTTGAGGCCTATCGCATGCTGGGCCAATACCAGGAGATGTGGGCCGCCTATGGCACCACCGCCCTGCGCAGTATCATCGCTACCAGTCTGCACCTGCTGGTCTGCGCAATGGCCGCCTTTGCCCTGTCGAAAAAGTGGCTCCCGCTCAACGGCCTGTTGACGAAGCTGATGCTGTTCACCATGCTGTTCGGCGGTGGCATGATCCCTACGTACCTGATGTACCGCGACATGGGCCTGCTCAACACCTTTTCGGTGTTGGTGCTGCCGAACCTGGTATCGGCCTATAACATCCTGATCATCCGCAACTTTTATCAGTCCATCCCCGCCTCTTTGGAAGAATCCGCCCAATTGGACGGCGCCGGATGGATCACGGTTTGGAGCCGGATCATCCTGCCGCTGTGCAAGCCGGTGCTTGCCACGGTGGCCCTGTGGATGCTCATGGGCATTTGGAACGATTGGTTCGCCCCCTCGGTCTACGTCAACAGCGGCAAGTACAAGGTCATTCAACAGATCCTGCGTAAGTTCGTAATCGAAAACGATCCGTCCAATATCGAGAACGCGCTGCGGGGTATCGATAAGCGCTATGACCAGTTCAGCGGCCGCCAGTTGCAGTCGGCCACCATCCTGGCTGCCAGCGTCCCGATCCTGATGATCTATCCCTTCATCCAGAAGTATTTTACCAAGGGCATCATGATCGGCGCGGTCAAGGGCTAACCCAGGTGACCGGGCGGTAGTGTATCCGCCTTGCACATATTCCATCCAATGGATAGTAGAGAGGAGAACTGGTATGAAAAAGTTT
>JAVBUS010000199.1:0-6105 GCA_031555125.1 Eubacteriales bacterium
TTGAATGCCATTCAAACGCGCTACCAACTGCGCTAATGCCCCGAGAACGAGCCTTATCATAGCACAGTTTGCGCAGGATGTAAAGGGGTCAGACGAAAATCCGGCGAAAAATATCCTGTCTTTATCCCTCGTCACCCGGCACTTCGTAGATGGTGTAATCCCCCTCTTCGAAGGACGCAGGGAACAACGTATCCAGAATCGGGCGCTTGTCACCATAATCGCCGCGCTCATAGTCGCTGAACAGAATGTGGGTAACCCCGTACTTTTTTAGCACGTCCAAGTTGTTGGCGGGATCCAGGTAGAATCGCTGAATGTCCATCCGGCGCTCCGTGGGGTATAAGCCGTGAAAGTGCAGGTACAGCGTGGTGCCGCATACAATCTTTCGTCCCGCCAGGGCAGCGATGGGATTCTGGTGCTGTTCTCCGGTCAGGAAGACGGCGTCGCGGGGAATCTCGGCCTCCGCGTACGCCGCGCAGGCCACGGAGTCGGCGCTGAACAGTTGATAATCGCTGACTACTTCCCGGGCGATGCTCAAACTGCCGGAGAGCAATGAGGCCACCACAAACACCGCAGCCAGGATCCAGCGGCCGCGCAGATCGGACAGCTTGCGCCACAACAGCGCCGCATAGTCGGCGATGAGCAGGGCGGCCAGCATGTACCAAACATAGAACAGCTTGTTGTTGTCGTACTCGTTGGGCTGGAACAGCCAGATCTCCGCCACCACAAAGATGGCAAAGGCCCCGGAAGCCAGCAGCCGACGGCGCTTGTCAGCGTCCAGCAGTGCGCAAAGCAATAGGATGAACCCCGGCCCCACGTTCTTGATCCAGAACCAAAAGTACCCGTCAATCATACCGCGGCCGGCACTGTTGTTGACCCAGTTGAACTGCAGGCGCAGGGAGTTTCCGGACAGGGTTTGGTCGAAGGCGAATTCGATGAGCTGCGGTAGGGCCAACGCCAGCGTGATGGCAAGATATACCCCGGCGCAACGAAGCAAGCGGAATCCCTCGGCCCGTGGCAGCTCGGCGATCAGGGACGCCCGCCTGCCCTCGCGGAAGGAGCACCACAGCGCATAACACAACCATCCGCCGCTGCATAGCCCCAGGGCCAGGAAGGAGTGGGTGTGTACCAGGGGCATCCCGGCGGCAAAGATGGCCAACAGGACAAAGGTGCGCAAAGCCCGCGTTTCAATGCCGTCATACAACAGGTATAGCGCGGGCAGCACCAGCATCCAGCCGGTGAGCAGCGTGCGCTGCGGAACCATCAGGTCGGCGATCACGTTGGACCAGCGCAGGTTGAGGTCGGGCTGGTTGGTCGGGGTCTTATAGAATCCGGTAAAGATCGCCTCCAAGCGGGAGGGATCCCGCAGGGACATGTCCAGCTGGTGAACGAACCCCAGGCCGCCGTTGAGAAAGAACAGCAGCACCGCCAGCCCGATCACCACGGGCCGACGCCCCAATACCCGCTCCGCCAACAGCAGGTAGCCCACGAACACCAGCCCCATCATCAGCGTGCCGGGCACGATGATCGCCCAGCGCAACGGCAGCCCAAACAGCAGCATAGAGGTGCTCAGGGTGTCCCCCAGAAAGGGGTACCCCAGTTTGGTACCTGGCAGGATGGAGTATTCCGGCGGAAACGCGGCATCCCGCAGGCTGGTGGCAATACCCAGATGCAGGTTCAGATCGCCATAGGTGGCTTGCCCAACATGGAGCACGCCCGCTGCGTCGGGACGCAGAACGTGGGTGTACTGCAGGTATGCCCCCAATACGCACAACGGTACCACCAGGCAAAGCAGCAGCCATCGCATGTAGGTGCGATCCTCTCCGGCCTTCAGCGCAGGTCGGCGGTCGCGAAACAGGTAGGCAGCGCCCACGATGCCTACCAGGCAACCCAGGGCGCAAACATGCCCCGTCACAGAGAACCTGATCGGCGTAAAGGCCCACAGCGCAGGCAGCCACATCAACAGCAGCAACCCGGCACTGCAGCCCAGCCACCCGCGGACTAAGGGCTTTGCACCCGGCAGTTGCCAGCGCATGATGGCGACGCCCGCCGCCAGGTACACGAGCAGCATGAGGAATGCCAGCATCGGCACACATCCCTTCCGGGTGGAATGAGGTCGTGCTCGACCTAGAACGTTTGCTTACAAATGGCTACCAGCAGTTCGCCGCCCTGCTCCACATCCCGCAGATCCACGGTTTCGGCGGCGGAGTGCACATAGCGGGTGCATACCGACAGCGTGCCGGAGGGTACGCCGCTGCGGCTGAGCTGAATGGCACCCGCATCGGTGCCACCGGCGGTAAGCACTTCCAATTGGTAGGGAATGTTGGCTTCCTTGGCGGCCTTGATCATGGTGTCGCGAACGATGGGGGACGCGATGACCGCGCTGTCCAGGATCTTGATGGCCGGGCCCTTGCCCAGGGTGATGGCCATCTTGGGCCGTCCACCGGGGGTATCGCCGGACAGGGTCACGTCCAGAGCGATGCCGATATCCGGCTCCACGCTAAAGGCCGCCACCCGCGCACCGCGCAACCCCACTTCTTCCTGGGTGGAGAATACGCCCACCAGCTCGTTGGCGCAGTCTCTGGCGTGGATCAGGGTCCAAGCCAGGATGGCGCAACCTACCCGGTCGTCCATAGCCGGGGCCGCGATGCAGTGCGCACCCAGCATGGCCACGGGCGCAGAATACACCGCGCAATCGCCGATGGCTACCTGCTCCAGCGCTTCCTCCCGGGTATAGGCGCCGATGTCGATGAACAGGTGCTGCATCTGCTTGGTGCCTTCCACGTCTTGCTGGGAGCCGATGACGCCCCGGACGCCGTTGGAAAATATCACGTGCTGGCCCAGGGACACCGGGATGCCGATCCCGCCCACGCTGCACACCCGCAAAAAGCCCTTTTCCTCCGCATCCACCACCATGAACCCGATATGGTCCATGTGGGCGCTGAACATGATGCGCTTGCCCTGACCGTTGCCCTTTTTCGTGGCGATCAGGTTGCCAAGGGCGTCGGTCCGCAGGGAATCCACGTGGGGACGCAATAGATCCGACAGGTATTCGCTGACGGCCTCCTCGCGGCCCGTTACGCCATGGACTTGCAGCAGCGATACCAGAATATCCTTCATGCTTGTTGTCATGTTGTTGCTCTCCTTCTCGTGTTGTTCCTAGGCCAGCGGATTCTGTACGGAAAAGGCGGACAGGCAAGCCAGCAGCAGATCCTGCTGCGCGGCAATATCGCCCAGATGCGCCGTGGAGCACGCGGAGTGGATATACCGGCAGGGCACCGCCAGCACCGCGCTGGGTACGCCACCCCGGGACTGATAGATGGCGCCCGCGTCGGTGCCACCGGCGATGAACTGCTTGTATTGCCAAGGAATGTTCTTGGACTGGGCCACGGCCACGATGGCCTTCAGCAGCGCACTGTGCACGATGGCGCTGCGATCCATGATGCTCAGGGCAACCCCCTTGCCTTGCTTGGTGACCTGTAGATGCGACGGCACGTCGCCCAGGTCGTTGCAGGTGGTGCCTTCTAACACCAGCGCCAGATCCGGCGCGGCGCGGTACGCGGCGATCGTTGCGCCCCGCAGGCCCACTTCCTCTTGCACGGTGAACACGCAGGTCAGCTTGCCGGGATACTTGGCTTCCTTTAGGGCACGCACCAGCGCCAGACAACCCACCCGGTCATCCAGGGCCTTGGCCTTGACCCGCCGATCGCCAAACTCCATGTACGCGCTGTCAAAGGTCACATAAGCTCCCGGCGGGCACAGTTCCTCGGCCTGCTTGCGGCTGGAGGCGCCGATGTCCACGAACAGGGAATCGTACTCCAGCACCCGCTCCATATCGGCGCGGCTTTGCAGGTGAATGGCTTTGGCGCCAATGACGCCGGGCACGGCCTTTTCGCCCACCAGCACGCGCTTGGAGACCACCACGCGGGGATCCACACCGCCCACCGGCTGGATGCGCAACAGCCCATCCTCGGTGGCCGACATGACCAGAAAGCCCACTTCGTCCATGTGAGCGGCCAACAGGATGTGGGGCAGCGAGGCGTTGCCGCCATCCTTTACCGCGAACAGGTTGCCCATGGTGTCCACGTACACCTCGTTGGCCAAGGGGGTAACCTCGGCACGCAGGGCATCGCGCACCGCGCCCTCATCGCCGGACACGCCCCGCAGATTCGTCAAATCCTTTAGCAGCATAGCATGTCCCTCCAATCCGTACCCAGGGACGTCAGATAGGCCACCAGCAACCGGGCAGCCTCCCGCAGCGTCGTCAGGGAGCAGGTTTCCACAGTGGTGTGCATGTACTTCAGCGGCAGTTCCATCAGCACCGTGGGCACACCGGCCCGGGATACCTGCACCACGCTGGCGTCGGTCCAGGTTACGTGGGGGCAAATGGATACCTGCGTATCCACCTTGTGCTCCGCGGCCACCCGCAGCACATCGGCCAGCAGTTTGGGGTGCAGATTCGGTCCCTTGGAGAACACCACCTTGTCCAAGGGGTAGATGTCGTCGGGCCTGCAATCGGGCATAGTGCCGTGGGTCACGTCGATGGCGATGCCGATATCCGGATCCACCGCATAGCACGAGGTCATGGCCCCGCGGCTGCCCACTTCTTCCTGGGTGGCACACACGAAATAGATGTCCGCTTGATGACGCATCGTGGCCAACTGCTTAGCGGCCAGGTACATGATGGCGCAGCAGGCCCGGTCGTCCATGGTCTTCGCGGCGATACGCTCGCCTTCCAGCTTGGTCACCGGCCCCACCAGTTGCACCCGGTCGCCGATCTGTACCCGCTGACGGACGGTCTCCGCATCGTACCCGATGTCCACGAATACGTCCTCTTTTTTATAGTTCTTTTTCCGCTCCTCGTCGGTGAGCAAATGCGGGGGCTTGGCGCCCACGATGCCCGGCATGGTTTCGCTGCCCAGGACGCGCACCTCGCTACCCGGCAGAATCCGGGGATCCACGCCGCCCATGGAGGCCAGACGCAAGCATCCGTCCTCCTCAATCCCCGCCACGCACAGCCCGATTTCGTCCATGTGGGCGGTAATGTACACCTTGGGACCACCGGCCTCACCGGGCAGGTGTGCGATCATGTTTTGCATTGCATCGATGGTTGTTTCCCCCGCGTGCGGGGCAAACGCGTCGCGCAAAAAGGTAGCCACAGGCAACTCGTTACCCGGCAACCCAGGCACCTCTACAACCTCCCGCAAGAATTGTTCAAGCTCCATGCGGTTCCTCCTTACCGTCCGCCGTCCTTCGGCGGGTATATTCCTTGGGTCATTATACCATGCAATGCCACACAAAAAAAGTATCCAACCCAGCGATTTCTTTGTGGCGCAACGTACATGAATCTACCGTCTCTCCCGCTCCCGCCGCACGTCCCGGGTATGCATCCGTGTGCGCCGATGGAGCATGGCCACCGCGCCGCCCACCAATCCCTTGACCAGCATGAGCGCCGATAGGGTCAGTGCCAGGCTCATGGCCCGGGAACTGGCAATTCCATAGAGTGAAAGGAGCAGCACCATGGCGCCCTCCCGCATGCCGATGCCCATGGTAGACAGGGGGATCATCATGGCGGTCAGCATCATGCTGTTGATCCACAGCCAGTCCCACCAGGGTACCGGGAGCTGTAGCTGGTGCGAAAGCAGCACCAGGGTGGCGATGGAGAACCCCTCGCCCACGAACCCGCAGAGCAGGTGTGTGACCAATTGGCGCGGATGTTTTGCCAGGGATTCGCACAGGCCGCATAGACGACCGACCTGCACATCCAGCAGGCGGCCCAGCTTCCGGCGCTGCATGCGTTTGCCCGCGGCCATGGCCCATTTGCGGACGCGGGGGATGAACAGGAGCCCGGGAATCAACAGCGGCCACGCAAAGGAGAGCGCCGAGAGGCCGATCAGCGGCACAGGCACCCGCACCGTGGCAAACAATAGCCCGATCAGACAGTAGGTCTGGGCGGGAATCAAATGGGTTTGCTTATCTAAGATGATGATGGCCGTGGCGGTTTGCATACCGGTCATCTCCCGCAGGGCCATCAATCGGGCGGCCTCGCCCGTGGTGTTGCCCCCCGGTAGCAGCGAAAAAAAGCGCATGTTCAAGAACGCGCAATAG
>JAVBUS010000134.1:0-6662 GCA_031555125.1 Eubacteriales bacterium
AAAAAGCGAGCCAAGTCGATAGGACAAGGCTCGTTTTTTTTATTCGCGGGGCATCGCCGCCACAACAGCCCCGTTCTTGCTATTCGTCGACTGTCACTAGGGGAACTCCCCTGTCATCTTCCGGAAGGATCCCATTGGGGGAATCCTCCAGTTGCAAGGTTTCCTCCGCACTCTGCGCCATGATCTGCTGTACGCTGGGCGCATCCTCCTCTGAAATGGGCATTGGCGCGCTCAGGTCAATTTCCGGTAAGTCCTCCAGGGAGTCGATGCAGAAGTGACGCAAAAACTCGTCGGTGGTGCCGTACAGGATGGGGCGACCAAGAGCTTCTTTGCGGCCTACTTCCACGATCAGGCGCTTGGTGCTCAAAGACTGAATGGAATAGTCGCACTTGACGCCGCGAATGGCTTCGATCTCGCTACGGGTCACGGGCTGTTTGTAGGCCACTACTGCCAGGGTTTCCAGGGCGGCTTGGGAGAGGGACTGTTTTTGCACGGGCTGCAGTAGGCGCTCCACATAGAGCGCATAGTCCGGCCGCGTGGCCAATTGTACGCACTTGCCAAACCGCAACAGCCGGATGCCCCGCCGTCCGTGATCGTAGTCCCGCTTGAGCTTATCCAGGGCGTCGGACAACTGCAGGGAGGTGATTTCCAACGCATCACACAACGCGTCGTTTTCCACCGGTTCCCCAGCCACGAACAGCACGGCCTCAATGATCGATGGTATCAGCTTCGGATCCAAGGTTGATCTCCCTTCTGCCGGGCATTAATGTTATGTCGCCAAACACGTCATCTTGCTGGATATAGAGCTTGCCCAGCCGCAGCATCTCCAATAGCGCCATGAACAGCGTCACCACCTCGTCCCGGGTAGGCCGGTCAGAAAACAGGTGGGTAAACTGCACCGGACCCCGCCGCAACCGGGAGGAGATGCGAAACACACACTCCTGGATGGAAAAGGTCTCCCTGGCGATCTCCCGGGCCACGATATGGATTTCCTCCGGTTGTTCGATGGCGCGGCGCATCATGCGGTAAAAGGCTTGCACCAGGCCGTCCATGGTCAGATTCTCAAGCTGGTAGCTCTGGGGAGGGAGCACGTACTCTTCCGGCAGTTTGGAAAATATGGACATGGCGGCACGCTCGATGCCCTGCATTTCCGCCGCGCCTTCCTTGATGGCCTTGTACTCGTGCAGGCGACGGATCAGCGCTTGCTCCGGGGACTCCTCGCCTTCCTCCTCCGGGTCAGGTAGGCGCGGCAGCAATGCCCGGGACTTGATCTCCAGCAACGTGGCCGCCATGGTTAAAAACTCGCTGGCGGTATCCATGTCCAGGGCCTCAATGTCCTCTAAAGACGCCAGATATTGTTCGGTGATTTGGGAGACGAAGATATCGCAGATGTCTACTTTGGCACGTGCGATCAGGTGCAGCAGCAGATCCAGCGGTCCCTCGAATTGGCTAAGCTGTACTTCGTACGCCATGGTTCCTCCCTGCCGCGATTAAATGAGCCGAGCAAGCCCCCAAAGGAAGCCGTCAATGTGCACGAATAGGTAGTTTAGCAATTGGCTTACGATGTTGGTGCCGAAGCACAGGATGAGGAGACCGAACCTAGCCATCTGTTGCATTTGTGGCGTCAGGTAGAGACGGCCCCGAAGCAACAGATCGGTGATCAGGTGCGAACCATCCAGCGGCGGGATGGGCAACAGGTTAAAGAATGCCAGCGCAAAGTTGATGGAGGCAAAGGTGCGCAGCACGCGAAAAACAGGGGTTATGATGGAATTATACGATTGGATCATGTCGCTGCCAAAGCGGAACAGCAATATGAGGATCACGGTGGACAGCAGATATAAGATCAGGTTGGTGACAATACCCGCCATGGACACCTTGACGTCATCCGCTATACGGTGGCGGAAGTTGAAGGGATTGACGGGCACAGGCTTCGCCCAGCCAAAGCCCACAAAGATCATCAGCAGGGTGCCGATGGGATCCATGTGCCGCAGGGGATTAAGCGTCATGCGCCCCATCAGGCGGGCGGTGGAGTCGCCGCAGCGATAGGCCACATAGGCATGCGCCCACTCGTGGCAGGACAGGGCGACGATAATGCAAGGTAGGGAGTACAGCAGATCTGTAAAAAAGCTTGGGTCGCGCAGACGATCGAATATGAACAAGAGATAGCCTCCTCGCACGATGGTAACATTCGCTTGCTATTATACCGCAGCTGCTGTGGAATGGCAATCTCCGGCACGAAATGCGGCGCAACAAAAGGGACTGTCCCTCCTTTGCGGTGAGACAGCCCCGTCAGCACATGCCACGGCTTAAAACCGCCAACCTTGCATAATTCGCAGCAGCCCTTCCAGAAAGCCGGGGAGCAGCACTTCCCTTTCCGCTACCAAGGGCAGGCGCGTGATCTCCTGGCCGTCTTTGAGCAGACGCGCCTCGCCCAACAGTTCCCCTTCCCGTACCGGGGCGGTGACGCTATCGGGCAGCACCGCTTCCAGCTGCAGCGCCTTTTCCTCGCCCTTGCGCATTAGCAGCGACAGGGGGGTTGCCACCACGGCGTCCACCTTGTCCTGAGCCCCCAGCTTGACGGCTACTTGCATGCCGACGCGCTCCCGGGCTTTGGCGACCTCGGTGAGCTGATAGTTGGCGAAGCCATAGTCCAGCATGGCTCGTGCGGTGTCGAATCGGGCCTGGCCGCCGGAAGAGCCCAGTACCACAGCGATCAGGCGCAGGTTGCCGCGCTTGGCGGTGGCGGTGATGCAATAGCGGGCCTCGTTGGTGGAGCCGGTCTTGTATCCGTCGCAGGACTCATAGAACCGGATGAGCCGGTTGGTGTTGGTCAGGTCCGTGACGCGGCCGCCCTTGTGGGAGAGGGTGTCCATCCAGATGGTGCTATAGTTGTAGAAAGTCGGGTGGGCATCCAATTGCCGGGATAGCTGCGCCACATCGGCGGCGGTGGTGTACTGCCCATCGGCGGGCAGTCCGGTGACATTGACGTACTTGGTGTTGGCCAGGCCCAACTCCTGGGCGCGGGCATTCATGCGCTGCACAAACACTTCCTCCGCGCCGGCGATGTGCTCGGCCAGCGCTACCGCCGCATCGTTGGCACTGGCGATGATGGTGGACTTGAGCAGATCCTCCAGCCGGTAATACTGGTTGGCGTCCAGCAGTGCCTGGCTGCCGCCCATACCGGCGGCGCGGCGGCTGGCCAGCACTTGATCGTCCAGGGTGATTTCCTTGGCATCCAGCGCCTCCAAAGCCAGCAGGATGGTCATTACCTTGGTGATGCTGGCCACCTGGCGCCTCTCGTCGGCGTTGGCACAGAAAATGGTGCGGCCGGTGGATGCCTCGATCAGGGTCAGTGCCAGGGCATCGACCTGGACGGGCACGTCGGATTCCAACGGCGCATCCGCGACGGGTGCCGGTGCGTTGGCCGCCAGCGTCGGGGCGCACAGCCCCGGCGCGCACAGAATGGCCGCCAGGATGCAAATCGCCACAAGGCGCGTGAGAGACTCCTTGATCCTCATAGAAAAAACCTCCCTTGCTTATGGGCAAATTTTGCCCGAAGAGAGGCCTTTTTATGAGGGTGGGTATGTGAATCTCTTTGACAATTCGTGGCGTTACAACCCGGCCACGATGCTATCCAGCAACGAGCGGAAGGTATGCTTGACGCGGTTGCCGGTCTCCATCACTTCCTCGTGATTCAGGGGCTGATCCAGGATGCCCGCTGCCATGTTGGTGATACAGGAGATGCCCAGCACCCGCATGCCGCCGTGGCGGGCCACAATGACTTCCGGCACGGTGGACATGCCCACGGCGTCGGCACCCAGGGTGCGCAGCATGCGGATTTCCGCCGGGGTCTCAAAACTGGGGCCGGTCATTTGGGCGTACACGCCTTCCCGCAGGGTGATGCCCTGGGCCTGGGCGCAAGATTTTGCCAGGGTGCGCAGGTCGGCGTCCATGGCCTTGGACATGTCCGGGAAACGGGGGCCAAAGGCCGACAGATTCTGGCCGAACAGCGGGTTGGCGGCGGTCATGTTGATCACATCACGGATCAGCATCAGGTCCCCTGGAGCAAAGCCGGTGTTGACACCTCCCGCAGCGTTGGTAACGATCAAGGTTTTGACGCCCAATCGTTGCATTGCCCGCACCGGCAGCGTTACATCCTGCAGCGAGTAGCCTTCATAATAATGGAAGCGTCCCCGCATCATGGCTACGCGCTTGCCGTGGAGGGTGCCTGCGCACCATTGTCCGGCATGCCCGGGCACCGTGGATACCGGAAACTGGGGAATCTGCTCATAGGGGAGGACTTTTGCGTCGGCCAGCGCCTCTGCGTAGTCGCCCAGGCCAGAACCCAGAATGATGCCGACCTCGGCCGCTCCGCAGTGTTGCTCAATGGCCCCGGCAGCGGCTTCGATGCGTGCCATGGCTTGCTTTTCTTGATCCATCGTACTCTCCTCCTGTTTTATCGCAATGTGTCTAACATGGATGTACCGGCAATTTCCGGCGGCTGCGGGATGCCGAAGGCGGCCAGCACCGTGGCGGCGATGTCCGCAAAGGTCTCCCGCGTGCCCAGGTCCGCGCTGCCGCGCAAGGCCTTGTGATAGATCAGCAACGGGATGTGTTCCCGGGTGTGGTCGGTGCCCGGATGGGTTGGATCGCAGCCGTGATCCGCGGTGAGAATCAACAGATCCTGGATCCCCATGGCCGCGATAATCCGGGGAAGGGCCTGGTCAAAGGCCTCCAGCGCTCCGGCGAACCCCGCCGGGTCGTTGCGGTGACCATACAGCATGTCATAATCCACCAGGTTGGTAAAGATCAGCCCGGAAAAGTCCTGGCCCATGGCCTCCAAGGTGGCGTCGATGCATGCCGGATTGCCCGCCGCGTGGTTAGAGTGGGTGAGCCCGCGATGGCAGAAAATGTCCTCGATCTTGCCCACGCCATAGGTGGTGAACCCGGCTTGGGACAGTAAATCCAGCATGGTGGTGGGGGGCACGGTGGAAAAATCCCGGCGGCGGCTGGTACGGGCAAAGCTACCGGGGTGCCCGGAGAAGGGCCGGGCGATGACGCGGCCCACAGCCAAGGGCCCGGTGAGCAAGGCTCTTGCGGTTTCGCACATGCGGTACAGTTCCTCCACGGGGATCACGTCCTCGTGGGCCGCGATTTGGTACACGCTGTCCGCCGAGGTGTACACGATGGGGAAACCGGTGCGCAGGTGCTCCTGGCCCAGCGCCTCCAGCACGGCGGTGCCGGACGTGGCGTAGTTGCCCAGGGTGGCGCGGCCGATGGCTTTTTCAAAACCGGCAATGAAGTCGGCGGGGAACCCATCCGGGAAGGTGGGAAAGGGCTGAGCCAGCACCGCGCCGCTGATTTCCCAATGGCCGGTGGTGGTGTCCTTGCCCGGGGAGCGCTCCCGCATACGGCCAAAGGCTGCTTGGGGCGCCGGATCCGGGTTGGGCAGCGTGCTATCCTGTATGTTCGCCAAACCCATCCGCCATAGATTGGGTAGTGGCACCGGGTGCCGGGCCAACACGTGACCCAGGGTGTGGGCGCCCTCGTCGTGATACAAGGCGGCGTCCGGCAGCGCGCCGATACCCACGCCATCCAATACGATTACAATCACCTTTTTTTGCATGTAGTCAGTGCCTCCGCTTTGTGGTTGGGATCATGGATATCCATATTGTACACCCCCCGGCGGCGAAAAGAAACACCAAGGGTCACAAAACCGCAAAAACATCGGCAAAAGGCTTGACAGGGCGGTACGGATTTGTTATGATCCTACTCGCACAATTAAATACCTGTGCCGTAGACAGCGAGTGCGCGCAAGCGCCTAATGGGGGAGACCCCGCCCGCCGAGGTGTAAGGAAGCCGGGTTTTGCCCGACCATGCGTGTTTTACGCCCTTGCGCCGACTTGCGCAGGGGCTTTTGATTGCAAGCGCAATCCATCGGGAAAGGAGGAAATCTATTTTGTCCAAGAATCTTGAGATCAAGCAACAAGTTGTAGCCGAGATCGCCGAAAAGTTCAAAGCGGCGCAAAGCGTCGTGATTGTCGACTACAAGGGTTTGACGGTGGAAGAGGTCACCGCGCTGCGCGCCAAGTTCCGTGCCGCGCAGGTGGATTATGTGGTGTACAAGAACACGTTGGTGCGTCGTGCGCTGGCGGAGCTGAACATCACCGGCCTGGACGATCAGCTCCAGGGCCCGTCCGCGTTCGCCTTCTCCATGAAGGATGCCGTCGCCGGGGCCAAGATCATCAAGGAGTACATGGAAGCCGACAAGCGGGAGACCATGACGGTCAAGGCCGGTCTGATCGACGGCGCCGTGGTGGATGCCAAGGGCGTCAAGGTGCTGGCCGATCTGCCCCCGCGGGAAGTGCTCATCGCCCGCATTATGGGCAGCATGAACGCCCCGGTCACCAACTTTGTTGGCGTCTGTGCTGCGACGTTGCGTTCCCTGGTGTATGCCGTGGAGGCCGTGCGCAAGCAAAAAGCCGGCGAGTAACGCGTCGGTTCTCTCATCAACAATCAAACAATAATAAGAAATATGGAGGGTTTTATCATGAATCGCGAAGAACTGCTTTCCGCTATTGAGTCCATGACGGTGCTGGAGCTGGCCGAGTTGGTAAAGGCCATGGAAGAGAAGTTCGGTGTGTCCGCTGCCGCCCCTGTGG
>JAVBUS010000064.1:0-13808 GCA_031555125.1 Eubacteriales bacterium
CCACAGGCCCATAATGTTGCGCAGCAGCATGGTAGCGCCCACCCCGGCCTCGTTGGCCAGGTTGGCGACTCGGGCAGCGTCATTCAGGCAAGGTGTATCGCTGGTGGTGCCTAACAGGGACCAAGTACCGCAGGACAGAAAGAAGGGATGACCGGGCTCCGCGGAACAGGCGGCCACCGCCGACGCGGTATCGTGGGTGCCCACGGCAACCACCGGGACCCGGCCGATGCCCAGGGATTCGGCCACCGGCGCGGCGACCACGCCATACGGGGTGCCGGGCATTAAAATCCTTGGAAAGATGCGGCCCGGTAGCCCCAGGGTATCAATCAGCGCCTCGTCCCAGACCGGGGCATCGGTGCGCAGCAACTGGCTGGTGCCCGCAATGGTGTGTTCACAGGCCCGCTCCCCGGTTAAAAAGTAGGCCAACAGGTCAGGGGTAAACAACAGGGTAGACGCGCCGGAAAGCGCCTCGGGCCGCCGGTTTTGCAGCGCCCGCAATTGGAACAGCGTGTTCAGCCGCAGGGCGTGCAACCCCGTGCGGGCAAACAGGTCTTCGGCGGAAACGGTGCGGTACACCTCCTCCGGCACCCCGATGGTGCGGGGGTCACGATAGTGCACCGGATGCTCCGTCAGCGTGCCCCGGGCGTCCAGCAGACCAAAGTCCACCCCCCAGGTGTCGATGCCGATGGCATCGATGGGTGCCACGGCGGCGGCCCGCAAAATCCCCTGCTGCACCTCGTGCCATAGGCGGAAAATATCCCACCGGAGCGTGTCTCCAACCTGCACCGCGTCGTTGGGGAAGCGGTGCACTTCTTCCAACGACACCCGGGTGCCGTCAAAATGGCCCAGAATCGCCCGACCGCTGGATGCCCCGATGTCGATGGCCAACACGTGCCGTTGTGGGCCGGATGCGGCGATTGTCATCACAAAACCTCCTTTGCAACCCATGGGAGGGATCCTGTGTATAGCATATCAAAACCCACGGGAGGGAACAAGCGGCGAAACATGCATATTGCTAGTCTAAACGATCATTTCGGTGACGCCACGCCCACGCTGTGCACGCGGAAGTAGGTGGACATGGCCTCGTTGGCCCAATGGGCGGGATCCGCAGGGAACGGCGGATACGCCAGGTTGGGGGCGGCCACATCGCCGGGGGGGATGCGGGGGTCGCTGCCGGGTTCCGCCTGGGCCAATGCCTGGAACTGTGCCAAGGTCTGGGCGCGGTAGGCGGTAATGGTGCCGTCGGCCAAGTCGCGGATCAGGGCGGGATACGCCACCGGCGGCGACCACAGGGCGAGCGCCAGCAACACTGTCCCACAGCCCAGGGACAGCCAACGGACCTTGCGATCCGCCGCCGCCCGGGGATATTTCTGCGCCAGGGCCCCCATGCCATAGGCGGTGACGCACAGGGCGGCCAGCGTGCAGTATAGATAGTACAGATTGACCACCCGCGCAGGCCCGGGATACCCGGCGGTGTACACATGGGGGAACACCATGACGCACAGCAACAGCCACGACGCCAGGAGGACCAACAAGGGATGACGGCAGGCGGGGGCGCCTTCCCGGCCCCGCAGCAGGCGGAAGACTCCCGGGGCAACCAGGGCGCACACCCCCAACACCGGGGTGCGCAGCAGAAAGCGGAAGGCCAAGGTGGCGCTGGCCTCTATCGTACGCCACGCCGCATGGAATAGCCAGGGGGCGGGTTTGGCGTACTGGGTTTCCTGCAACAGTCGCACGGCGTTGCCGGGGGCCAAGATGCTCAGCAGCAACCCCGCCACCAATAAAAAGAACCCCGGCAACAGCCACAGCGCCCGCCGCCGCTGGCTGCGCCACAGCAGCGCCGCGCACAGCCCCAGGCTGCAGGTGGCCACCAGGGCGGTGATATAGTTCTCCAGCCCCAGCGCGGCACAGCACAGCCACAACAGCAGGAACCCGACCTTGCGCCGAAGGGTGTCCCCGTCGGGCAATGCCGCTGCCAAAGCCAAGGTCAGCAGCCACACCCCATGGGGCAATGTGTAAAACCAGGCGCTGTTGAACCAGTATAGCCCTTCCAACAGGTCAGGGATCCACACCCACTGCAGCAGCGTGAGTCCGCAAAAGCCCAGCCAGATCGCCCCGCCCGGCAACCGTAACCACCGCCCCACAGCCCGCAGCAGCAGGCCCTGCATGGTCACAAAGGCAAGCAGCAGCGCCGGGGCGTGCCAGCCATATCCGGCGATGGTGAACACCGCCGGGTTCAGCGCCATCACAAAGGCCCCCACAAAGGTGCCCTGCCAGTTGGCGTAGATTTGCCGCGCATAGCGCCAGGCATCCACCAGTACGTGGGGCAGGGAGCGCATCTGGGCCCAGGTGGCATGGGTACGGGTGGCGTAAACAAAATCGTCTGCTGCAGGAAAGGCCCCCAGGGCGCCCAAACACAGGGGTGCCAGCGCCACGGCCAACAGCGTGCCGGCGATCCATAGGGACCACCCGCCTTTGCGAAAGGATTGCATCCGGACGGATTCCTCCTTGTTGCATAACATCCAAAGGAATGGGTTCTGGGAGCATCATAGCATGGGCGTGCAAAGGGTGTCAATGTACCGGGAACGTAGCCAAATACCCGGCTGTGTGGTACAATACCACCATCCTTCAGCTAGGGAGGGCGAGGCATGCGCAGCATGATCGGCATCGTGGGCAGCGGTTGGCGCGCGGAGTTCTTTTTGCGGGTGGCGGCATTATGCCCGCAGGAGTTTGCTGTTTGCGGGGTGGTGACCACCAACGCCGCCCGCAGTCAGCAGATCACCGCTACCTTTGGGGTGCCCTGCTATAGCGGCATCGACGCCCTGCTGGCCGCCCACGCACCCCGGTACATGGTGGTGTCGGTGAGCAAGCAAGCAGCGGCGGAGGTCTCCCTATCGCTGCTGCACTTGGGCATGGCGGTGCTGGCGGAGACCCCGGTGGCCGACAAGGCCGACGATCTGATGTCCTTTGTCGGGCGCATGCCAAAGGGTGCCAAGTATCAACTGGCGGAGCAGTACTTTCTGCGGCCGGATCACATGGCGCGGCTGGCATTTGTCCGTAGCGGCAAGCTGGGCGACATTGTCCAGGCCCGCATCTCCCTGACCAACAATTATCACGCCGTCAGCCTGATGCGAAAGTATCTGGGGGTGGGTTTTGACCCGGTCACGGTGCGGGCTTTGCGCTTTTCTGTGCGGGGGGTGCCCGGCTTTTTGCGCACCGGCCCCACGGAGCGGGAGGAGATCCGTACCGAGCAACAGACCATTGCCGTGCTGGACTTTGGCGGCGGCAAGACCGGTATCTTTGACTTTGAAGACAACCAACACCGCAGTTGGGTTCGCACACAACAGATTCTGATCAAAGGGGAACGCGGCATCATCGATAACTTTGACATCCGGTATTTGCTGGACCACCGTACGCCCATGGAGGCCACCCTAAGCCGCAAGACCAACGGACAGGTAGAAAACATGGAAGGATGCGGCCTGAAAGGATATCTGGCCGATGGCGCGTGGTACTATCAAAATCCCTTTCCGGGCAGCCGCATGACCGACGATGAGATCGCCGTGGCCGAGTGCATGCGCCGGATGGCCGCCTATGTGGACGGCGGCCCGTCCTTTTATGATGCGGCACAGGGGGCGCAGGATTTGTACCTATCCGCTTGCATCGAGGAAGCGGTGCTGGCCGGGGAGAGCGGCATCGTCCATGCCCTGCGTCCCGGCTGGGCCAACGACTGATCCCGGCTACGCCGGAGAAGGAGCATGCATGCCCGCAGCCTATGTTCACGATGCCATCGCCCTGGCGGCACAAGCCCGCACCGGTATTCCCGGCCTCCATGAAGGGGCCTTGTGCGCCGGTGCCCAGGGGCCGGATCCCTTATTTTATTATCGCTTTTTTTCCCGGGTGAAGAATACCCGGATGGCCGCCTTGGGCAGTCGCATCCACGATGAGCGTACCGGTGACTTTTTGGTGGCGCTGTTGCGGCATGCCCGGGCCCATGGGGGCAGCGGCGAGATGCGGCAACTGGTGCTGTCCTATGCATGGGGGTTCCTTTCCCACTTTGCTACCGACAGCACCGTGCACCCCTACGTCTATGCCCGTTCCTTTGACCGGGAGGGCGCGTATAATACCAATATCCACTGCGCCCTGGAGGCCGCCATGGATACCTGGCTCTATCGCCGCCACGGACACCGGGGTATTCCCAGGCAGATGACCGGCATCGCGGCCCTGGCGACCCGGGAGCGGCAGGCCATTGCCGCCGTGCTCTGCGGGGCCATAGCCGAGGTCTTCCCCCAGGATGCACCCACGGAAGCCCAAAGTCTGCGCAGCTTTGCCGATAGCGTGGGCTTGACGCGGATGCTCCACAGTGGCCACGGCGTCAAGTACGCGGTGCTGACCACCCTGGTGGGGTGGTTGGGCCATGGTGGCTTGGTGGAGGCCCACGCGGTGCCCACCCGATTGCCTGCCTGGGACTTTGCCAACGAGGCGGGGCTCCACTGGAGCAGTCCCTGGCAACCCGGCGTGCCCCGCGACGAACGCCTCTCCGACCTGCTAGAGGCCGCTACCCGGCGCACGGAAAGCCTGTGGCGGCTGTCCCTGGCCGGGGAGGAAGGCGCTTTGCGGGCGGCTATCGGCGATGCCCATTACGGATCCGGCCTGCCTTGGCAACAGACCCACCACCTATGGGACGGACAACGGCGCGGGGAGGGAAACACGGATGCAATGCCCTGACCGGATCGAGATTCTGGATACCACCCTGCGGGACGGGGCCCAGGCCGAGGGCATCAGCTTTTCCCTGGAGGACAAGCTGAAGATCATGGTAGCGCTGGATGCGCTGCACATCGACCTGATCGAGGCGGGAAACCCCGCGGCGAATCCCAAGGATGCCGCCCTGTTTGCCCGCCTGAAGGAGCACCCCCCCTCCCTGCGGCATGCGCGGTTGGCGGCCTTTGGGGCCACCCGGCGTATGGGCATCTCCTGCAGTGAGGATCCCGGGCTTGCCGCGCTGTGCGCCTGTGGCGCCGGGGTGGTGACTTTGTTTGGCAAGAGCTCGGACTTTCATGTACGGCAGGTGCTGAGGACAACGCCGGAGGAAAATCTGGCCATGATCGGCGAGTCCATCGCCTATCTGACGGCCCGCGGCATCACGGTGTACTTTGATGCGGAGCACTTTTTCGACGGTTACCGTCAGGCTCCGGCCTATGCCCTGGAAACCTTGCGTGCCGCCCGGCAAGCCGGTGCTGTGGGCGTGGTGCTTTGCGATACCAACGGCGGCACCCTGCCCATGGACATCATGGCGGGCACCCGGGCCGCGGTGGAAGCCCTGGGGGATGGTTGCGCCGTGGGCATCCATGCCCACAACGACAGCGGGATGGCGGTGGCCAATACCCTGCTGGCCGTCCAGGCGGGGGCCACCCATGTCCAGGGGACCCTCAACGGGCTGGGGGAGCGTTGCGGCAACGCCAATTTGTGCGCCGTACTGCCGGGGCTGCTGCTCAAGCTGCGGCGGCAGTGCCTGGCTCCCGGGGTCTTGGAGACACTGTCCGACACCGCCCGCTTTGTCAGCGAGGTGGCCAACGTGACCCTGGACGAGCGTTCCCCCTATGTGGGCGACAGTGCCTTTGCCCACAAGGGCGGTATGCATGTGGACGGCGTGCGCAAGGCCAGCGCCTCCTTCGAACACATTGATCCGGCCAGCGTGGGTAACCGGCGGCGGGTACTGCTCTCGGAGGTCAGTGGTCGGGCGGCGCTTCTGCATCGCCTGGACGCCCTGATGCCCCACATGACCCACGACCCGGCCCAGATCGGCACCCTGCTGGAGGCCTTGAAACAGCGGGAGGCAGAGGGGTATCGGTATGAGGATGCCGAAGGTTCCTTTGCGCTGTTGGTGCTGGAAGCCTATGGTATGCGAAAGCGCCACTTTGAGGTGCGGGACTTCCGTGTGGTGGCGGATCAGCCCTGGAACGCCCGTTCCACCCAAGCCACCATCAAGATCCTGGTGGACGGCCAAGAGGAACTGACCGCCGCCGAGGGGGACGGCCCGGTCAACGCACTGGACTGTGCTTTGCGCAAGGCCCTTCGCGTTTTTTATCCCCATATAACCCGCATGCGCCTTACGGACTTTAAGGTCCGGGTGCTGGATGCCCAGGGCACCGGGTCCACCACCCGGGTGCAGATGACCTCCACCGATGGGCAGCGGGTATGGGGCACCGTGGGCGTGTCCACCAACATCATCGATGCCAGCTGGCAGGCGTTGGTGGATGCCATTGACTACTGGCTCTCCTTCTGCATCCCTACACATCAATCGTAAGATGGTGTACCAATGGTTTCCGTCGCTTGCGTTTCGGCCCGGTCTGACATATAATAAATGCAACGCCTCCCTGGGGCGGACCCTGTGCGAAATATGAAGGAATATGTAATCTTTTTTTATGAAAGCGGTGGGAAGAAAAGCGCAAACCCCTCCGTTAGTATGTGTGTAAAGGTGGTGTAGCCGGGTGACCAGCACACCGGCGGAATTTGATCGCCGTGGCCAGTTCGAGCGCTTGTACGACCAATATGCCGACGATGTGCTCCGGGTATCCTACTTTTATCTAGGGGATCGACAACAGGCTGAGGATGTTTGCCAGGATGTGTTTGTACGGTTGCTCACAAAAGGGCCGGAGATTCAATCCGGCCATGAAAAGGCGTGGCTGCTGAAGGTGGCGCTCAACCGATGCCGCGATTTGTGGCGGGCCGCTTGGGTTAAGCGGGTAGTGTTGGGTTCCCCCTTCGACTGTATACCCGGCGGGGATACCATTGCCGAATATACCGATAAAACAGAACTGATGGAGACGGTGCACATGCTTTCACCCACATTTAAAGAAGTCGTTTTGCTGCATTATTATCAGGGCTACGGCATTAGCGAGATCGCAGGCATGTTGGACGTGCCGGAGGGAACGATCTCCAGCCGACTCTCCCGGGCACGAAAAAGACTCGAAGCCTTACTGAAAGGAGCGGATGCGCAATGAAAAGGCTACAATATTTACCCGAAATCGCCGATGAGTTGCTGGGCGGTTTGCACGCCGACGACGCGTTGCGGCAAAGGGTTCTTGCTGCACAGCGCACCGCTCGGTGGACGCCCCGCAAGGCGGTCCTGCGTCTGGCGCCGGTGTGCGCGGCGGCGCTGATCATCACCTTCGGCGGCTGGTCGTTGCTGCGCAATCAAAACAACCCCGCCGTTGTCAACCGCATCGACACCACCTCCGCGGGCGCGGTGATCATGCCCACGCAAGAGGCGCGAGGTTTGCTGGATGTCACCGGCAGCAACCCCACCATTGGGGCCAACAACGCCGCTGCCCCGCTGGAATCCCTGTTCGCAAAGGGGAACGGCGGCAACTTCCCGCTGATCGGCTACAATGGGAACGCCTATCGCATGCTGAACATTCCGGTGGATGCGGCCATGCTGTCCTCCCCGGCGGGCACGGTGGCCGTCAAGACAGACGAACCTTCCCTGGCCGATGCCGACACCTGGAGCGGCCTGCTGTCCAACGTGGTGGCGGAGGGTGCCGATGTGTACGCGGTATCCGGCCTATCCACCGATACCGCCTTGGCCGCCTCGGTGGAGGGTGCTACATACTTGTTCCAGCGGGTGAGCTACGCGGGGTACGGTGCAGGTGGCGGCTCTTTGGAGAGTGTCCTGGACATCCGGGGCAAGGTGAGTTGGCTGGCTTTCTCCGGTGTGGGCACGGTCAGCGATAGCAACACCGCCAACGAGCTGATCAACCTGTTGCTGGACAACGCCTCCTTCCAAAACGATGACGGCCTGCGCGGCGATCAAACGTTGCAAATTCACCTGAACAATGGACTGGTCCTCCAGCTGGTGTCATCCAAGGGCAACTTCGCCGCTTGCGGCACCTGGAGCTGCAAGGATTTCCGGGATGCCTACGAGGGCGCCATGGATCAATGACCCGACGTCAACAACACCGGTCCCACAGAGTCTGTGAGGCCGGTTTTTTGTCAATCATCCCCCTATGCTGCTCCTCATACTAAATCCAAATAGATGTACGCCGAGATCCAGCGGATATTTTACCGGCAGGCGTTGTCGCGCCTCGGTCAACGTAGCTGCCGGCTACGTCTCCTTCGGGCTTCTAGCCGAGCGACGAAAACCCCTCGCGATCTATTGCGCGAAATCGAACGGGGACCAGTTCTTGCCCTTGCTTTGGCCAATGCCCCTACAGTACCTTGATCAGCATGCTGCCCTGGTCGTCCAGTTCGATCCGCAGCAGCCCTTCCTTTTCTAACTTGCGCAGCAGGTCGGAAAAGCGCTTAAACCCTACACTCCGCTCGGTAAAGCTGGGATACTCGTTCTGTATAGCCGCCTTCAGGATTGACGGGTTCACCCGGTCGAATCCGCTCTCCTTGTACGCCTGAAGCTGGGTCCCAAAGGCTTCCGCAAAGTTCTCCTTGGTGATGGTTCGCTCGGTTCCCTGATCGTCGTGGCGCAGGCGCACGATCACGTCGTACCCATCGTTGACCACGGTAAAGGACTTAAACTGCTGCTCCAACCCGGTCAATAGCTTGCTAAAGGTGTTGTAGCCCAGCGACTTTTCGTGAAACTCGGGCCGCAGGCGGAGCAACACGTTCTTCAGTTCCGCCGCCAGGATTTCGCCGTCGTCCACCTGCTCCTCCAGCACTGCCTGGATCAGCTTGTTGACCTCTGCATCGGTTAGAGCCTCGTCCATGTTGCCGTTTTCCGGCTTGGGGATTCGGGCGCTCTTGGCACGGGTCACCGATTCCAGGAACTGGAATTCGTTGCAGGCATTGATAAAGATGTGACTGGCGGCCTCGGATCGTGAAATGCCCAGCACAAACTTGCCCATGGATTTCAGCTTGCCCACCAAGGGCGTGTAGTCGCTGTCGCCGGACACGATGCAAAAGCTATCGATGAGTTCGTTCGTGAAGGCTACATCCAGCGCGTCGATCACCAGTTGGATGTCCAGATTATTCTTTTGATTGCGCCCAAACCGCAGGGAGGGTACCACATTGAAGGTGTTGCTGAGCAGCACCTCTTTTAAGTCCGCATATTGATCCGTATAGCCGTACACCTTGCCCAACAGGATATCCCCGCGAATCTTCACCTTTTCCAGAATGGTGTTGAGGGTGGAGACCTTTGCGCCACAGTTTTCCAGGTCCACAAAGATGGCATAGTGCTTCTCGCTCATGGAGTCCCTCCTTGTGTCAAAATGTGCCCTTGGGGCTGCGTTTGTAGATAAGCTTCATGATCTGCTCGTACCGCTGCTCGTCGGTGAGCTTGGGCTGATAGGCGTTCAGTTCGCCCTCGGTCAAGGTCACCGGATAAATCTGCAGCGCCGGGGGTTGACCCTGGGCACAGACTTCTGTATCCACAGAAAAGGTCAGTTGGGCAATGTAGCTTTCGCTATCCCGCAGCTTGCGGGTGCCGCCGTACACCAGGTTGCCCAAAGAGTATAGGATGTAACGATCTTTGTACCGCTCGATGCCCTGAATCACGTGGGGATGGTGCCCCACCACCACGTCCGCCCCTGCATCGATGGCGGCGCGGCCCAGTTTGCGTTGTTCGCCGGTAAAGTCTACCTTGAATTCGCTGCCCCAATGAAAGGATGCGATCACGATATGGCATCCCGCGTCCCGCAGGGCTTGCACATCGCCGGTGATATCCTTCCCGGCCTTGGGATAGGGATAGGAGTACCCCAACAAGCCCACGCGGACGCCGTTCCGCTCGAAGATGCCGGGGGCGTCTCCCCCGGAGTATACGATGCCCGCGCCGTCCAGGGCGGAGATGGTTTCCAACCGGCCCTCCTCGCCAAAGTCCAGGATGTGGTTGTTGGCGATGTTGACGGCCTCTACGCTGCCCGCTTGCAGCACGCGCACCGCATCGGGATATCCGCGAAAGTTGAAGGCGCGTTTCTGTTTGTCCTGACTATAGGTCAGAGGGCACTCCAGGTTCACCAGGGACAAGTCGTCCTGGCCGAATACGCCGGAAAGTCCTGCAAAGGGATACCCAGCCCCTTGCAGCTCTACGATGTGGTTGAAGGTGCCCGGCTCGTCCATGGGCCAGGTGGCGTCCACCCCCAGTACGCAGTCGCCGCCTACGGTGACCGAAAAGGATCGGGCAAAGGGGTTGGTGGGCCCGGGTGTAGGGGTGGCAAGATCCTGCTGGAAAAAATCCGGCTCATTCAGGTTCTCGGTGGGATAATCCTCGTACAGCACCTCGGTCTCCGGCACGGTCTCCGATGTGGCATACAGCGGGCCGGGCAGCGCGCACAATAGCGCCAGTATCCCCGCGCATAGCGTTTTCTTCATCACGCGCTCCATCCTTGCTTCATTCGCCGGCAGCCGGTTCCAGGAACACCAGCCGCAGCGTGGGATAGGAAATATCCTTGGCCTGATCGTCCTGCTCGGTGAGGAGTTGCTCAAACTGCCCATAGCACACTACGCGCTGGCCGGGCTGCGCCTCCGGCAGAACATCGCTGCGCAGGACGATGGGCTGCACAGTTTTTTTGGCCTTGGACACATTCACCCGGATAAACCACACGCCCTCCCCCACGGTCACATCCAGCACCGAGCCGGTGTACACCAATAGCGCGTCGGCGTACTTGCCCGGATCGGCCATCAGCCGCGCATAGGCCACGTTCTTTGCGGAGGCCAGCAGGGCGTCCTGGGCCTGTTCTTCCGTTTGTTCCCGGGTAAAGTCGATGTCGATGCGGCGTTCCATATACTCGTCGTTGGACACCACCAGGGTGTAATGATAGGCGCCTGGGGCAGCGGTGTTCAGCGTAAAGGCGAACCGGCCGTTGTTGCCCACGCGTTTGGGGGTGTTACCCTTTCCGTCCAATAGCTGCAGGCGGGTGCCCACCGGAGCCCGGCCTTCCAAGACAAAGGCATCATCGTAGTGGATTGCCGGCGGCAGCGCCGTGAAGTTGACCGGGAGCAGGCCCTTTTTGTACAACAGTTCACCGGTGATCGTGGTATCCGCATAGCCCTCGCGCATGGCCGTCAGCGCCAAAGAATAGGTGCCTTCTGCCGTCAGCTCACAGACCAGCGTAAATTCACCCTTGCGGTTGGCGGCCCCTACGGTGAGCACTTCCGGCGCCGCGTCGCTGACCAAGCGGGTCAGCACCAGTCCGGCCTCCGGGTCCGCGGTGCCTTCCAGGCGGAACTGTCCGGTTCCGGTTTCCTGGGGCAGTCCATCGGGCACCGATAGCGACACCGGCAGCGGCGGCGCGGGCAGTTCCTTGGTCAGCACAAAGCCGGCGCAAATCGATTCAAACTTGGCCAGATCGCGGTTGGTGATCCGTTCGCTTCCCGGCGCCCAATCGATAATGTAGTTCATACCGTTGTGAATGGAAAAGAATTGAAGCCCCCGGCCGGTCACCTTGTCGCCGTCCATCATGTTGTAGCGCAGCAGCAGGTAGCGCCCGGTGGTGGCGTGTTGCTTCCACTCGGCGTGCTGATACCGGATCGACGTGAGCTGCCACGACTTGGTATCGGTAAAGGATGCGGCGATGGCGTTGCACTGGGACAGGGTAGCCCGGGCGATGTCGAAAATGCGCTGGCTGCGCTCATCCGTGCGCGCCATCAGCCGGTAGCTGTCGGAATAATCCTCGGACCAGCCCTCCGCCACCACCCCGTCGGAGGCAAACCGCTCCTCCATGGCATCCGGATCCTGTCCCGCATCCCGCAATAGATTGGCATACACCGGCAACGACGAAGGGGTTACCACCAGCCAAGGATCCGGGAAGGACAGCGCGGCGTGCACGGAAGGCAAATCCATGTCCTGTGCCGGGACGCTCAGCGGAAAAAGGGCTGCGAGACAAACGCATAACAGCAGCCCAAGGCCATGTGTGCTTCTCATCATGTGCCCGTCCTCATCTTACAGATCGAAAAAGTGCAGTTGTGCCACGGGCAGCTGGGTGGTATTGCCCGCGTCGTCGGTATAGGGCATGCTCTGGCCGTTATAGCGCACATAGGCGGTGATGGCGGCCCCGATCTCGCATTCCGGCAGGGTTTCGCACAGCGCCCAAATGGGATTGCCCCAACGGCCACCGCCCAGGCTCTCGGTGTACAAGAGCAGGCAGGGCACGCCGTCAAGGTCCCCGATCTGTGCCACCCGGCCACGGAAGCTGGCGTTCTTATCGGCATACAGCATCGGATCCGCCGCCAGCTTTTTATAGATCACCGGCACCAGCTTGGCACGGAAGGCCGTCAATGCTTCTTGTTGGTTTAAGGCCCGTTCCACCGTCCAGGTTAGGGAGGTGCTCTCCCACCCGGACTGAGATGCCGTCATGTCATAGGTATAGGTGCCCTCCTTGGGCAAGCGGATACGGAAGGAGAATTCGCCCTTGTCATCGGCGCGGACGTTAAATGCCTGCCCGGCGGTGCGCACGTCCACCTTGGTACCGGGCTCCGTCACGCCGCGGATTACGGATTCCTTGCGGCGCACCACCTCGGTGGGTTCTGTGACGGTCAGGGTCAGTTTGGGCATTTCAAAGTGTACTTCGTAGGTGACGGAAGCGCTGCGCGCGCCCTCTAATGCGGAAGCGATGGTCACAGCGTAGGTGCCGCTTTGGCGGGGCAGTTCGCCGGTGAGGGTGAACCGTCCATCCTTTCCGGCCTTGGCAGTGTCCAGGGTCTTATCCGCCGCGCGCAGCGCTACCGTCGCGCCGGGTTCCGTCGTCCCGGTAATGTTCAGGGATGCAATGCTCACCCACGCAGGGGGAGCATCGATGTTCAGTGTCATTCCTTCCACTTGGTCCACGCGGGTGGCCGGGCCGGGCGTGGGCACGGGGGAAGGGGTGGGTTCCGGCGTCGGTTCCGGCGTTGGCGCCGGGGTGGGGGTACTGCGTGCGCTCATAAAGGACAACTGCTGGATCAGCGACAACAGCAGGGCGTCATCGGTGGCTTCCGGCGCACGGTTGATCAACACGCTGCTCAATGTGTACTGCTGGCCAAAGGCACAGGTCACATAGCGTAGCGTGAACACCGGAATATCGCCTTGCATGGCAGAAAATACCATGCGCAGCCAATTGGGCGCCTGCTCCGCAAACGCCACTTCCTGGTAGCGGGGCATGGTGGCATATGCGGCCAGCAGCGCCTGGCGATCGCCTTCCTGCATAGCGGCATCGGAGGAGATGTCAATGCCCGTGGCCGGGACCATGGCCAGCTCGATCTGCCCGCCGGACGCGGGGAACAGCATCAGCACGATGCCCCCTGATTGCATGCTGGCCAGCACGGTGGCGGTATCGGTGCCCAAGGTGGCCAAAAAGTCCGCGTGCTCCGCCAGGTTGTGCTGCGTAAGCACCCGCGCACCGTCCGGCGCTTCCAGCCGGAAGCCCTCATAAGGGAATACAAAGATCCCTTCCTCCTGCCGGTCTTCGGTAGCCAAGGCGGGCAAACACAGAAACGACAGGCAGCAGGCCAAGCAGAATGCTATCGTGCGACGCCATGCTCCGGCGTGACGAAAACGGTGGGTTTTCATGGGTGGATTCACTCCTCCGATTTGTGCGATCTTTCCAAGCTTATACCTCACCGTATTGTATCACAACTGGGAACATAACGCTACATCTGGTAGAATTTTCGCGCACAAAAGATCGAAAAGGAGCCGCCACATCCATGTGCGACGGCTCGAACCATCCACAAAGTAGGTTTTCCGATTTGGGGATGAATGAAGGGGCCACGGCCCCTTCAAATTGAGATCGTATCGACCGGCTTTGCCGGTCGGGCGGGGAGTTTTCCGTTAGGAAAACATACCTACCATCACGAGCAAAGCGAGTCACGGCGCAAGCCGTGCATTCGAA
>JAVBUS010000068.1:0-3898 GCA_031555125.1 Eubacteriales bacterium
CCAAGTTGGGGCCCCGCGCCTTTGAACAGTGCGCAGGCTTTTTGCGGGTGGCCGACAGCAAGCAGGTGCTGGACAACACCGGCGTGCATCCGGAATCCTATGATGCGGCGCAAAAACTGCTGGAGCTATGCGGCTATACCACCAAGGATGTGCGGGCCGGTACCCTGGCCGAACTGCCCAAGCGGATCCAGGATCAGGGGGAGACGGCCCTGGCGGAGCAGTGCGGCATCGGCGTGCCCACCCTAAAGGATATCGTCCGGGAACTGCTCAAACCGGGCCGCGATCCCCGCGAGGAGCTGCCGCCGCCGGTGTTGCGCACCGATGTGCTGGAGATGGAGGACCTGACGCCGGGTATGCAGCTCACCGGCACGGTGCGCAATGTCATCGACTTTGGCGCCTTTGTGGACATCGGCGTACATCAGGACGGACTGGTGCACATCTCGCGGCTTAGCGACCGGTTCGTACGTCACCCCAGCGAGATCGTCAAGGTGGGGGATATCGTGACGGTGTGGGTGGTGGAAGTGGACGTGAAAAAGAAGCGAATTTCCCTGACCATGCAGGCGCCACAGAGCCCGCAAAAGCCCCATTGATCGCCGCCACAATTACGCCACAATCCCCTCAAAAATTGTTCAAGACCCTTCCATGGTGTGGTCAAAATCCGCACGTATACTAAGGCCATCAAAAAGAAAGGATGTGTGCTCCCATGAAACAATCCCAATTCGCGTCCCTTCCCACCGCGCTCAAGCGCATGCTCGCTTGCACGATGGCGGTGTTGCTCTGCGCCATCGCCGTTATCGCCTATGCGGAAACGCAGAATACAGCGAGTAAGCATTTTTCTTTGGAGGCCGCCACCGCCGAGGTGAGCCAGGATCCCAATCGCCCGGCGCTGACCATCAAGGAAATCGCCAAGCTTGCCCGTCCCTCCATTGTGGGTATTTCCACCGAGGGGACCATGACCTACAACGATCCCTTCGGCGGATTCGGGTTCGGGTTTGGTTACGGAAACGGCAACGAACGCCGCCAAGCGCCTCAGATCCGTCAAAGCGGTGCGGGCTCCGGCATCATCCTTAGTGCTGAAGGGTTCGTGCTCACCAACGCCCACGTAGTGGAGGGCATGGACACGGTGCGTGTGCACCTGACCGATGGCACGGACTACCCGGCCGCCATCGCCGCTACGGACGCCGCCAATGATGTAGCCATTCTCAAGATCGACGCCGCCGGGCTGACGCCGGCCGTCTTCGGGGACTCCAGTCAGTTGGAGATCGGCGAACTGGCCGTGGCCATCGGCAACCCCTTGGGCGAGATCAACGGTTCAGTGACCGCAGGTATCATCAGCGCCCTGGAGCGCAAGCTGGATATCGACGGCAACGAGATGACCCTGATGCAAACCGACGCGGCCATCAACCCCGGCAATTCCGGCGGCGCGTTGATCAACTCCTATGGCGAGGTCATCGGCATCGTGACGGCTAAGACTGCTTCGGTTAGCGTGGAAGGCATCGGTTACGCCATCCCTGTCAACCATGTCAAGGAGCTGGTGGAAAAGCTGGTCACCGAGAATGCCGATGTGCAGGCCCCGGTGGATCCCAGCAAAGGCCCCATGCTGGGCGTACGGATCCGCGACACCACAGAGGAGATCGCCAAGCAGTACAATATGCCTGTGGGTGTGTACATCGTAGAGGTGGAACCCTTCAGCGCGGCGGAAAAGGCGGGCATCCGGGCCGGAGATACCCTGGTATCGCTCAACGGCAAGGAAGTCAAGACCGCCGACGAACTGACCACAGTCAAGAATGAGTCGGAGCTCGGTGTGCCGCTGCCGGTCACCGTGATCCGTGACGGCGAAAAGGTGGAGCTGACGGTGACGTTGAGCGCACCCGAAGCCCCGAAGCTGTAAACGCAGGCAGCGCTATGCCGATTGTCCCCGGTTCACGGTCCCCCAGCCGTGAACCGGGGCTTTCTATGCCTGCCGATAATCCAGGAAGGTGGTCTGAAACAGGCCGCAGCCTTGGGTCATGCTGGCTAGCTCTGCGGCAAAGTCCTTGGCGGTGTCCAGGGGAATCTCCCCCTGGATGGTGCACTCGGCATCGGTATACACGGTGCTGCCCAGGACGGCGCGAAGGGGCGACAGGGCCGCCAGGGCGCGCTTTTGGAAGGCGGCGGGCGCAATGAGTGCGAAGGAAAGCCAGGGCTCCATGCGCCGGAGCGGCACCGCCCGCAGTGCCTTTCGCAACACTTCCGGCGCCAGACGGCGAAAATCTGCCGGGGTGCTGGTGACACTGGAAAAATCCATGTCGGTGAAGGTGACCAGGGTATCGGTGATCTCGTGACCCAATCCCTCCGTCAGGCCAAAGGCCACGCCGTCCTCCACGGCGGTCTGAAAGGTTCGCATCAGGTGACCCACCGAGACGCGGGATACATAGCGGTTGCCCGAGCCCGGCGGCAGCGGTTCGGCGGTGAGGGCGATACCCGCGGCGTGGAAGTTGCCCGGTGCACCCAGGCGCATTTCCGCAAAGGTGCTTTGCGCCGGTTGTTCCTTAAACAGCGTAGCCAAGGGTGAAAAGCTGACGGCCAAACCGAAGCGCTCCAGCAGCAGGGCGCCGATGATCTCCCGTTGCAGGGGGCCATACAGACGCAGGGTAATCTCCGCCGAGGCGCCATCGATGCGCAGTTGAAGGGCCGGATCCTCTTCGGTGAGCTGCGTCAGCGCATCCAGCAGGGCAGGGCGCTGAGCTGCATCCGCAGGAGCGATGGCGGCGATAAGCAACGGCGGCGGGACTGGCGGCAGTTTGCGATCCGTGGGTGCGCCTAAAAAGTCGCCGCAGCGCAAGTCGGCGATGTCAGGCAGGATGCCGATGTCCCCGGCGGCGAGGGAGTCGGTGTTGACGATGCGCCCTTCCCGCAGGGCGAAAAGCGCTTTGATCTGCATGAGCTCGTTGCCGGGGATGTCCACCCGATCCCGGACACGCATCGTGCCGGAAAACACGCGAAGGTACAATCGCTTGCGTCCTGATTCGTCCCGATCCAGCTTGTAGGCCATAGCGGAAAGGGGGGCCTGGGCATCGCCGCCGGCGCGAAAAAAGAGCGGGATGGCGGTCAGCAGCTCCGCGATGCCCAGGTCGTGCAGGGCGGAGCCGTGATACATGGGAAAGATACGCCCACCCCGGGTGGCGGCGCGTAACGTGTGCATGCAGGCCGCCGCAGGGATGGGACGCCCCGCCAAGTAGTCCGCCAACAGCGCGTCCGACACGGCCACGATGGTTTCGTGGAGCGCGCCGACGCATAGATCAAGGGGCTGCAGGGATGCTTCCCGGTTGCCGGGGTTTTCCACTGCCTGCATGGGTAGGGCGTGGGGTGTGAGTTTTTCCCGTATTTGCTGATAGAGCCAAGGCAGGGATACCCCCGCCCGATCCACCTTGTTGATAAACAGCAGCGTGGGGATGCCCATCTGGGCTAGCTTGGCAAAGATCACCCGGGTCTGGGTCTGCACCCCCTCCTTGGCGGAGATCAGCAGCACCACCCCGTCCAGCACCGCCAGGGAGCGTTCCACCTCGGCGATGAAGTCCATGTGGCCAGGGGTATCGATCAGGTTGATCTTCGTGCCCTGCCAGTGAAAAGACACCGTAGCGGCACGGATGGTGATGCCCCGCCGGCGTTCCAGGGCCATGGAATCGGTGGTGGTGGTGCCGTCGTCTACCCGACCCATGGCGCGTTTGACGCCGCTGTGCACCAGTAGCCCTTCGGTCAGGGTGGTCTTTCCCGCGTCCACATGGGCCAGGATGCCTAAATTGATGATAGGGGGAGCCGTGTTCAAACCATTGATGTTGTTCATGCAATGCCTCGCAAACCGCCTGCGAGGGCCAAATAAAAAACCGCAGCCTGGTTCGGCTGCGGCGCACACGGC
>JAVBUS010000188.1:0-4904 GCA_031555125.1 Eubacteriales bacterium
CGCCGTGTCCTGGCTGGCGGCCACGGCATGATAAAACTGCACCTCCCGCCCCGCGAGCTGTGCCACTCCGCCGCCCAGCAGCTGGAGCAAATCCTCGGCCATACGCGCCGCCAACACATCGTTGGACAGCACCACCACCAGCTGTCGCCCGGTATCCTTGGCCAAGGCGGCGATCAGGTGCGCCTTAAACCCTTCCGCCATGCCATGGGCCGCCGTCACCTGGGGCCGCTGGGCAGCGGCGACCAAATCGGCATAGGCAGCCCACCCCGCAAGCGGCGCAAACAACAGATCCTGCTGCATCATGCCTCTCCCTCTTTATCCTTGGGCGCATGGCCCACGCGCATGGCCGGTTCGATGCCCTGCTCTGCCCACGTAAGTGCCACTTCCGCGGCCTGCATGTACGCCGCAAACTGGGTCTCCCGCTCTTGTTTTGTAGCAAAGTGGGCCAACACCCAATCCGCCAAATCATACCCCTCGGGCTTGGCCCCCACGCCCACACGCAAACGCGGAAAATCCTGGCGGCCATAGACCTCCAGGATGGAGCGCATACCGTTATGGGTGCCTGCACTGCCCGCTGCACGCAACCGCAGCTTGCCCAGGGGCAGGTCAACGTCGTCATAGATCACCAGCAGCTGCGCCGGTTCGATCTTGTACCAGTGTGCCAGTGCTTGTACGCTCTGACCGCTAAGGTTCATAAACGTTTGCGGTCGCGCCAGCACCAGTTTGTCGCCCCGGTAGACCCCCTCTGCCACAGACGCCTTACAGCGATCACGCCAGCCGGTCATGCCCAGCTTTTGCGCCAGCACCTCTACCACATCAAAGCCCACGTTGTGCCGTGTGTGGGCATACTTGGCACCGGGGTTGCCCAGCCCCACGATGACATGCATCGGCATCCCCTCCTCCTTTATCGTACCGGCGGCAAGGCCAGTATATATTGCAACATGTCGTCATAATCCCCTTGGGCATCCCAACAGCAGGGCTCCTCCGCCCCGATGGCGTGCGGGGTCAGGAAGAAGGTCGCCATGCCCAAGTCCCGTGCAGGGCGCATGTCCTCCCGGGCATCGTTGCCCACCATCAGGCACCGCTCCGGCGTGCCCCCGATGCGTTCCAGCACTTCCTGGGTATAGTAGGCGGTGTGGGGTTTGGTGTAGCGGCAGTCTTCGTAGAAAGTGATCAGGTCAAAGTCCGCTTCCGTAAGCCCTGCCCACGCCATGCGCGCCAGGGTCGCAATGCCCGGAAATACCGGATTAGTGGCCAGCACCAGGCGAAACCCTTTCTCCCGGGCGGCGGTCAGCGCTGCCCGCACCTGGGGCGGGGGGGTAATCTCCGCGCCCAACAGCGGAAAGCGGTCTGTATAGTAGCCCAGATAATGGGGCTCCTGCTCGGCATAGGGCATATCCAAGCTGGCCGCCAGCCCCACAGCGAACCGATCAACGATACGCTGGGTTGGCGAGGGGTCCCGCATCACATCCCGCAGCGTGCGGTGAATGGCCTGGCCCACCTGTTCCGGCGTGCGCCCTGGGATCACCCCGGCGATTTCCGTCAGGTAGCGGGAAAAAAAGAAATCGTTATGGACCGGCAACAGGGTGCCATCCAGGTCAAACAAGACGGTATCAATCATGTGCTTCCTTTCGTGCGTTGGCGGTTATAGTTTGCCGGCCTGCTGGCGGGCCGCCACCCAACCTTCTTTGACGATCTGGCGTTGGCGGGCGATGCATAAGGCGGCCTCCGGCACGTCCTCTGTCACGGTGGAGCCGGCGGCCACGTACGCGTCCTTCCCCACGCGCACCGGGGCTACCAGGTTTACATTGCACCCGATAAAGGCGTGATCTTCTACCCGGGAACGGGACTTGTGTTTGCCGTCATAGTTGACGAACACCACGCCGCAGCCCAGGTTAATATCCTGTCCCAAGTCGCTGTCCCCCACATACGTCAGGTGAGAGACCTTCGTCTTGTCGCCGATGCTGCTGTTCTTGATCTCCACAAAATCGCCGATGCGGCAGTGGGCGCCGATGACACTGGCGGGCCGCAGGAAGGCGAAGGGACCGACCGTGGTCTGTTCCCCCACCTTGGCGTCTACCAGCACCGATCGTTCCACCGTTACACGCTGGGCCAGCTCGCTATCCGTCAGGCGGTTGCCCGGCATCAGCACGCAACCGGGTCCGATGATGCTGGCGCCCTCCAAGGTGTTGCCGGGGTGAATCACCACATCCTCGCCAATGCGCACATCCACGTCGATGTAGGTGGTGGCCGGGTCGATCAGGGTTACCCCAGCATCCATATGGCCATCGTTGATCCGGGCACGCATCTGCCGCGTGGCCTGGGCCAGGGCGGCATGACCGGTGACGCACATGGTGTCCTCCAGGGCGGTGGGCTCCATATGTTGCACCCGCATGCCCGCTTCCTCCATGCGCTGGACGGCATCGGCCACCGTGCCGTGGGGCTGCTCATCGGTACACTGGGCCAACACCTGCCGCAAAGCCCCCGGCCGGAAACAGGCCGCCCTCATCTGCATGCCGCAGCTCACGCCGGCACAGTCCTCCCGGGACAGGGTCATCCACATGGCCCGCAGTGTGTGCTGCGACAACAGCGGCATGTTGGCCGCCACCACGATCACCGCTTCGGTCTCCCAGGGGATTTGCGCCTGATCCAACGCCGGCAAAACATCGGCGGTTTCCGCCAGGCAAATGCCTTCGCACACGCTGCGCAATGCCCGGGCCACATGCGCATGCATTGGCAGACCGCACATGGGCTGCATCTCCATCGGGGCGCTAAGGATCACACCGTATACCTTCGCCATGTTTTCGCTCCTTTGGGCTTTTTTCCCCATAGTATACCCATTTTTTAACTGAGCAGCCAAGACGCCGGGCGAATCACTGCCGCGTCGCGCTCGTCATCCACGTTTTCCATCACCATCAGCGCTTTGAAATTGTCCACGCGCTTGCGTTCCGGTTCCTGCGTGGCCATGACGACGCACAGACCAACCACCGTCACCGAGAACTCGCGCATCATATCCATCATGCCCCGTGCCGTGCCCCCGGCCTTCATAAAATCGTCCACGATCAGGCAACGCTGCCCCTCTCGCACCGCACGGCGGGAAAGGGACATGGTCTCGATGCGTCCCGCAGAACCGGACAGGTAGTTGATGTTGACAGCCGGACCTTCGTACACCTTGCTATCGCGCCGGGCAATGACCAGGGGCACACCCAGCGCCTTGGCCGCCATCAGCGCCACAGGAATGCCCTTGGTTTCCATGGTCAGCACAAAGTCAGGTGCCGCCTGGAAGAACTGGCCCGCCATGATGGAGCCCATCTGCTCCACCAAATCCGGCATGGACAGGATGTCCGCCATATACAGAAAACCGCCGGGCAAAAGCCGCCCCGGGCTTTCCAACCGCAACGCAACGGACCGGATAAAGTGCAGCGCGGCATCGCGATCGATAACCGGACGATAACGCACCCCGCCGGCTGCGCCGGTGACGGTGTCCAACTGCCCCAGGCCAAAGCTTTGCATGGTATCGCCCAGGATGTCGATATCCTCGCTCAGGGTGGACTTGGCGGCCCCGAACAGCTCCCCAAAGTAGCTGAGCGTAAAAACCTTGTTGGGCGAGGCGGCCAGAATGCGGGTCATGGCGGCCATGCGTTCATTGCGGCGAATGCGCTCCATGTTGTGCTTCTCTCCCTCATTGGTTTGGTCAAATCCGAATGTTCGTGTTTGTCCATGATATTATAATGCACTTTTCACGATTATTCCACCATAAAAACGCGACTCCGGGAGACTTTCGTTCGATTTTTGCCCAAGTATTGATTGCGCGCCCCATCCCAGCGTATAATACAGACAGTTCCCACGGATTTTTCATAAGGAAGGTGCAGCATGACAGTACCGCATATCCGCGATTTTGCGCATCAACATATCCACATGATCGGTATCGGCGGCAGCTCCATGTCCGGCTTGGCGGAGATGCTCCTGCAAAAGGGATATGTCGTCACCGGGTCGGACAACACCGATTCCTATGCCACCCGCAGGTTGCGGGACAAGGGCATTGCGGTATCCATCGGCCACGATGCCGCCCATGTTCAGGGCGCGGCGCTGGTCGTGTATACCGCCGCCATCGCTGCGGACAATCCGGAGCGCAGCGCCTGTGCCCTGTTGAGCATCCCCACCCTGGAGCGCGCCTATCTGCTGGGCCAGCTCATGGAGGATTACCCCAGAGCCATCGCAGTCAGCGGCGCCCACGGCAAAACCACCACCTCTTCCATGCTGGCCCAGGTGCTGCTGGAGGCCGGTCTGGATCCTACCATCAGCATCGGCGGAACCTTTGACGCCATCGGCGGCGGCATGCGCATCGGCCAAAGCGACACCTTCCTGGCCGAGGCCTGTGAGTTCAACGCCAGCTTTTTGCAACTGCGCCCCACCATTGCCGTGGTACTCAACATCGATGAGGATCATCTGGACTTTTACCGGGACATCGATCACATCGCCGAGACCTTTGCCCAGTTCCTGGCGCTATTGCCCGCGGACGGCATCTGCATCGGCTGTGGGGATGATCCCCGCGTCATGACACTGATGAAGAAGGCAGCCTGTCACACTGTCTCGTATGGTATGGGCGCCCATAATCGCTGGCAGCCCAGCCAGCTGACCTATGACGAAACCGGCTGCGCCCGGTTCACCGCCACCCTGGATGGGCGTGCCATGGGCAGGGTTGCTCTGCGGGTGCCCGGCGCCTTCCAGGTGCTCAATGCCTTGGCAGCACTGGCGGCAGCCTATGCGGCCAAGTGCGACATGGTGATCGCCGCCCGTGCCCTAAGCGGATTCGAGGGCGTGCATCGCCGCTTTGAGCATACCGGCACCGTTCAGGGTGTGCGCCTGTACCATGATTATGGGCACAACCCCACCGAGATGCG
>JAVBUS010000150.1:0-19180 GCA_031555125.1 Eubacteriales bacterium
GGCCGTGGGCTCCGGGGTGATCAACGATTGTTGCAAAGTGCTGGCCCATGGGGTGGGCAAACCCTCCATGGTGGTGGCGACGGCCCCATCCATGGACGGGTATGCGTCCAACTCCTCCTCCATGATTCAGGATAGCGTCAAGGTGACCCTGTACAACCGCTGCCCGGTGGCCATCCTGGCCGATACGGACATATTGCGGCAAGCGCCCATGCACATGCTCCACGCAGGGTTGGGGGACATGCTGGCCAAGTACGTATCGGTATGCGAGTGGCGTATCGCGCACCTGGTGACCGGGGAGTATTATTGCGAAAACGTGGCCGGCCTGATGCGATCCGCTCTGAGCAAGATCGTGGCGGCGGCGGATGGACTGATGGCCAGGGAACCTGCGGCGGTGGAGGCCGTGATCCTGGGGCTGGTACTGTCGGGCATCTCCATGAGTTTTGCGGAGGTATCCCGCCCGGCGTCGGGACTGGAACACTACTTTTCACACCTGTGGGAGATGATGGCCTTAGCCCGGGGTGAAGCCTCGGCGCTCCACGGCATCCAAGTAGGCGTTGGCACAGCGCTGACCCTGCCGATCCTGTGGCGGCTGCGGGGGATGACCCCGTCGTCGGCGGAGGCCTTGGCCGCCATGGCCGCGTTTTCGCCATCGGCATGGGAGGCCGAGATGCACGAAATCTTTGGCCGGATTGCCCCCGCCATCATCCACCAAGAGCAGACTGCCTTCCACAAAAACGACCCGACCCGCCACGCCCAGCGGCTGGAGCGCCTACTGGGTCAATGGGAAACGATCTGTGCCATTATTGAGTCGGAACTGCCGCCCGTAGAGGATGTCCTGGGGCTCATGCGACGGGTGGGCATGCCCACCACACCCGGTGAACTGGGGATATCGTTCCAGGAAACCGCCTGGGCCATGATCGGCTCCCGGGAGATCCGTGACAAGTATCTGACCAGCTCCATGCTGTGGGATTTGGGGTTGCTTCACGCCTTCGTGCCGCTGCTGAGCCAATAGGGATACGCGCCATTCTCCTGAGGGCATACTGTGGACAAAAGCACAGGAGGAGGGACGTCCATGGACAAAAAATACGCGAACCTAAAAGCGCTGCTGACGGATGACCGGCAGGCATATGACTTCTTCGCCACGCTGCCGCAGTACGTGCGGGAGCAGATCGCATCCCGCAGTGACGGGGTGAATTCCTTCGATTCGCTGAAGAGTTACGCAGACAATCTGACCCGCGGACACATTTGATTTATCGATATACGATAAAAAAGTGTTGACAAACGCTCCTGTCGATGCCTATACTATAGGCAATCCTTGACAGGGGTGTTTTGTATGATGGCCATAAAAAACCGCAGGATCTGCGGGTGGGATCTGGGGCTGATGGCCTTGACAGTGGGGGTTTGCGCGGTGCTGTACCGGCTGGCGTCCGCCGCCCCGGAGGATGGGCCGGGCTGGCTGCTGCGGCCCGTGGCGTGGCTGGCGGGCGGCATGGCCAGGACACAGTTTGTGCTGACACCCGGGGTGGGCTATATCGCTCAGCGTGTTTCGGGCTGCGTGGTGTGCATCCACAATGCCTGCTCTGGGGTCCGGTTTCAATTGATGCTGACAGTGCTGCTGGTGTTTACCTGCGTGCCCCGGATCCCAGGGGCGGGGCGCAAGATGGCGACCACGGCAGGGGCCATGGTGGCGGCGTATGGCATTGGGATCCTGGCTACGGCACTGCGCATTGCCTCTGCTACGGTGTTATGGATCCCCATAAATCCGCTGGATCCGGTGCTGCTGCACAACGCCGTGGGCGTGTTGGTGTACCTGACCGCCACCATCCTTTGTTTTGTGCTGGCGACCAAGGCCACCCAATACCTGCAGTCGCAGGCGAAAGGGGCGCCCCATGGATAAGGAAGAGATGCTGACGCCGGAGGCCCCGGAGGGGAGGGCGGAAGCCCCGCCCCCGCAGGAGACGCCGCCGACCCAGCCCGCATCCTGGTGGCGGGGGTTGGCGGGTTACGGTTCGCTGTGGTTGCTGGTTCCGTCGGTGGGGTACTTTGCATTGCTGGCCATCACCCGCGCCAGTGCGGACATGTTTGGGCTTTCGGTGATTGCATTGCGGCTGTTGTATGGGGTTGGGGCGCTGTATGTCGGTGCGTCGCGGCAGTATGCGGCCCGGTGCGCGGCGGGCGGGCAAACGCGCACGCACTTTGCCCCGGCAATTTTGTTGGCCGGTGTGTTGCCCAGCGCGGGATTGTGGCTGGCGGCCTATATGGGCAGGGATTTTGCCTGGGATTTCTCCAGCCCGCTGTGGATGGTATTGACGGCGCTGAATACCCTGGTTTTGGCATGGCCGGAGCCCGCTACGGTCAGGGGACGCAAGGTGCGGCTGTTCGCCATGGTGGCCCTCTATCCGTACGTGCTGTACTTTCTGGTGTGCATTGCCCCCTATGCGCCGTTGGGCGTGGCGGCGGTTATCCTGTTCGGTCTGGGGTTGGTGATCCTGTCCCCAATCTTTTTGACGGTGTACCAGGGGCGGCGGATTTACCAGGCCGTCAGGACCCTGCAAGCGGAAGGAGTGAAGACTGTGGGCGTATCCATTGGCGGGCTGTTGGCCCTGCCGCTGTGTTTGTTGATGGGACTCTCGCTGCTGCCCGATGGGCGCGCAATGGATCGTGCGGTTCAGTTGACCCAGGGTGAGACCATGACCCAGGGCGAGACCATGACCCAGGAACAGCCCATCCAAGAGGACGCATTGCGGCGGGCCTTACGATTTGCGAAAAAGGACACCCAGCAGAGTCGGGGGATGTTCGACGTGCCGCTGCTTTTCAGTGACGATATCCCGTTGATTCCCTCGCTGTACCGTGCCCTGGTGCTAAAGGGGAAGACGCCTACACCGGACGAGCAGGCACGGGTTGACGCGCTGTTTTTTGGCCGAGGCGACGCGGTGCGGCGCGACGCGGTGGCGCCCACGACGGGGGTCGGCGATGTGCGCATCCAGGATATCACCGTCACCAGCCGCGCCCAGGGGAAGGATACGGTGAGCACGGTGCTGTTTGTCCTGCAAAACACCACCGAGTTCTCCCAGCGCGAGTATCGGGCAGCCTTTCACCTGCCGGAAGGGGTTTATATCACCGACTATTCCCTATGGGTGGGAGAGACCGAAAAGCATGGCATGATCACCGGGAAGCGGGAGGGGAAGCAGTTTTATGAACGAACCGTGTCCCGGCAACGGGATCCCGGCATTCTGTACTATGAACAGGGGTTGATGCACTTCCGGGTGTTTCCCTTCGCCGCCCTGGAAACCCGCAAGACCGCCATTACCTTCACCCATCGCGGCCAGGTGGCCGTGACCATCGATGGACGCGCCATCGTACTGGGGAAGGGGCCGGAAGCAGACGTACCCTACCGGGAGCCGGAGACCGGCGCGGTCTATCTCACTGCCACGGCCAAGGCCGCACTGCCGCTGGAGGAACGGGAACAAGCCCTGTGTGCGGTCATCGACTGTACACGGTATGCCCAGGTGCCGGCGCGTATTGCTCAGTTGCGCACGTGGCTCCAGGAGCACGGCATCGAAGACCGACAGGTGACGGTGGTGGCGCTGGGCTATGATGCCCGCAGCTTTGCGCTGACCGAGGATGTTGCCCAGCGGATTCAGCAGGTAGAGGGGCAGATTGCAACCGGTAGCAGCGGCCTGAATCTGGCCCTGCTGCCCGGCCTCTCACGGCGCCGGGGAGAGGCTCCCTTCACCGGCATGTTGGTGCTGTCGGATCTGGACAGCGGGGCGATCTGGCCGGAGGAGACCGTCGGTCAGGCGGAGGGATTCTCCTGGTGTCAGGGATTCCTGCGACTGAACAGGAGCGGTGGGTGCGACGCCTTTTCGTTCGCCGGGGAGGCGATGGATCCGGCGGCGCTGCAATCCTTTGCACAACCGGGTCGGGCCAGGGTGTGGACCGATGCCCAGGGGCAGGCGGTCTATTGCCGGGACAACGGACAGGGGGAACTGGTTCTGCCCGCCCAGACGCCTACCTTAACGGAGGACGCCGAGGCCTATGTGGCCGCGTCCGTCTGGGAGGATGCGGTGCGCCTGATGGGCCGGGGGCGGATGGGGGCGGCAGCCTTTGATCAGACGGGCAAGCAGCACCGGCTGGGATTACAGCGTGCCAGCATGCGCACCGGCATCCTGCTGCCCAGCACGGCCTACATCGCCGTGGAGACCCGGGAACAGGAGGAGACGATTCGCGCCCAGCAAGAGGCCATCCTACAGGGCGATAACGTGGAGGAACCGGCAATGGTGCGCATGGACGAACCGGCCTGGGTCTGGCTGCTGGTCGGGGTGGTTCTGTGGTTGGGCATGCGGCGGTTGAGCGCCCGGCGAGGCAAAACGCCCCTTGCAGGATGTCCGTGATCGGGGTATACTGACCCTATTCTACGCGGATTGAGGCGAGCTGAATGGATTGGCACGGCAAGCAAAAGGCAGTGACCTTTAGCTATGACGACGGCGTGGGGCAGGATGAGCGGCTGATCGAACTCTTTCAGCGCTACGGCATGCAGGCCACCTTTAACCTGAACGCGCAGCTCTTGTACGAAGATTCCCACTGGGAAAATCGCGGCGTGGCCATCCGCCGCCTGGATGCGCCGCGTGCCCAGGCGCTCTATGCGCCTTTTGAGGTGGCGGCCCATACCCTAACCCACCCGCATCCCCGGGAGTTGTCCGACGAGGCGCTCCGCCGAGAGATCGCCGAGGACAAACGGATGCTGGAGGACCTGTTTCCCGCCCAGGGAGGGGTGCGCGGCATGGCGTATCCCTATGGGGAGTACGACGAGCGAATCGTGCGCACGGTGCATGCCTGCGGATTGCGGTATGCCCGGACGGTACACAGCACCCGGCGGTTTAGCGTGGCCCAGGACCTGCTGCGGTTGCCCGCCACCTGCCATCACAACGACGGGGAGCTGTTCACCCTGGTGGACGCCTTTTTGCGTTCCACGCCGGAGCGGCCCATGCTGCTATACATTTGGGGCCACAGCTACGAGTTTGATGTGGACAATAATTGGGACCGGATGGAGGAACTGTGCCGGGCGTTGGGCGGGCGCGAGGAAATATTCTACTGCACCAATGCACAGGCGCTGCTGGATTAATCCCGTGGAGAAGGAGGCATTGCACCCCATGAAAATCGCAGTCGTTGGGATCGGTTATGTAGGCCTGTCCAACGCCATCCTGTTGGCCCAGCACAACGATGTGGTGGCCCTGGATGTGATCCCGGAGAAGGTAGCGCAGCTCAACGCAAGAAAGGCCCCCATCGAGGACGCGGAGGCCGCCGAGTATCTGGCGGGTAAACCCCTGTCCCTACGCGCCACGCTGGATCCTGCGGAGGCTATCCATGGGGCTGAGTTTGTGGTGATTTCCACCCCCACCAACTATGACCCGGTCAAAAACTACTTCGACACCTCCTTGGTGGAGGCGGTTATCGAACAGGTGCTGGCTATGAGTCCCCACAGCACCATGGTGGTCAAGTCCACGGTGCCCGTGGGTTTTACCGCGGCCATGAGCAGCAAGTACGGCTGTAGCAATCTGCTGTTTTCGCCGGAGTTCCTGCGGGAGGGCCGGGCGCTGTATGACAACCTGTATCCTTCCCGGATTATCGTGGGCGCGCCACCGGAAAACGCGGCCCTCGTGGAGCGGGCGGAGGCCTTTGCCAAGCTGCTGCAGCAAGGTGCCATCAAGCTAGAGGTCCCCACCCTGATCATGGGGCCCACCGAGGCGGAGGCCGTCAAGCTGTTCGCCAACACCTACCTGGCCCTGCGGGTCTCCTTTTTTAACGAGTTGGACTCCTATGCAGAGACCCACGGGCTGGACCCCCGGCAGATCATTGAAGGGACCTGCCTGGATCCGCGCATCGGCGGTCACTACAACAATCCCTCCTTTGGGTACGGCGGCTATTGCCTGCCCAAGGACACCAAGCAACTGATGGCCAACTTTGACCAGGTGCCCAACAACATCATCAGCGCCATTGTGGAGGCCAACCGCACCCGGAAGGACTTTATCGCCGAGCGCATCCTGCAAAAGGCGGGCTACCCGGGGAACAAAACGCCGCTTATCGGCGTGTACCGCTTGACGATGAAGGCCAACTCCGACAACTTCCGCCAGTCCTCCATCCAGGGGGTCATGAAGCGGATCAAGGCCAAGGGCGTGGAAGTGGTGGTGTATGAACCCACCCTGATGGAGGAGACCTTCTTTGGCTCCCGGGTGCTGCGCTCTTTGGAAGCGTTTAAGGGCTGCTGCGATGTGATCGTCGCGAACCGGCATCACCCGGATCTGGCGGACGTGTCGGATAAGGTGTACACAAGGGATCTGTTCTCGCGGGATTAAGGCAACACCGCACAAATCGTGCAGTCGTCCACACGGATCTTTTCGTGCCGCTCTGTGTCGCGCTTCCGGTCACCGTGGCGCTGCCACGGCTTCCTACAGGCTCCTCGATCAGCGTGGCTGCCGACCGTGCCTCCTTCGGGCTCCTAGCCAGGGGCGGAAACCCTCGCGTTCTATTGCGCGAAATCAAACGAGGACAGGGATAACAAGCAGGGCGGCGTTTTGCCGCGTAAAATTCCCGGGGAGGGCTACCATGCCCTCCTTTTTTGTGCTATGATGAGGACAGCAAAATGGGGGTTCTTTTTGGGTTTTAGAATAATGTGCACGAGCACACTAGAGGAGGACGATGTATGAAAACCATGCCGTTGGGTGTATCGGGACTGCAGGTACCGGTGGTGGCCGTTGGGTGCATGCGCATTACTCAACTGGACAAGGCGCAGGCGGAGCGTTTTGTGGCGCGTTCCCTGGAACTGGGCGCCAACTTTTTTGACCATGCCGACATTTATGGCGGCGGAAAGAGCGAAGAGATCTTTGCCGAGGTCGTCCACATGTCCCCCAGTGTGCGGGAGGGACTGATCCTGCAGTCCAAGTGCGGCATCCGCAAGGGGATGTTTGATTTCTCTAAGGAGCACATCCTGGCCTCGGTAGATGGCATCCTCAAGCGGTTGCGAACCGAATACCTGGACGTTCTGCTGCTGCACCGGCCCGACGCGCTGGTGGAACCCGACGAGGTTGCGGCGGCCTTTGACGCGCTGCAGAATAGCGGCAAGGTGCGGCACTTTGGCGTGTCCAACCAGCATCCGCTGCAAATGCAGCTGTTGCAAAAGAGCCTGAAGCAGCCCATCGTGGCCAACCAGTTGCAGCTTAGCATCATGCATGCCCACATGATTGCCGGCGGGATCAACGTCAATATGACGGTGGACGCGGCCACCAACCGGGACTACGGTGTGCTGGACTATTGCCGTCTGCACGACATTACCATTCAGCCCTGGTCGCCGTTCCAATATGGGTTTTTTGAGGGCGTTTTTCTGGACAACGACAAGTTCCCGGAACTGAACAAGGCCATCGACGAGGTCGCCGCCAAGTACGGGGTTACCAACAATACCATTGCCATCGCTTGGCTGCTGCGGCACCCGGCCCACATGCAGCCCATCACCGGCACCATGAACGAGCAGCGGCTGGCGGAGTGCTGCCGGGCGGCGGAGATCACCCTCACCCGGGAGGAATGGTACACCATCTATCGGGCGGCGGGCAATGTGTTGCCCTAACCGACGGATCACATAGCGAAGGACAAGGAGGAAGCGGCATGAAACGCGCACTGATCTTTCAAGGCGGCTGGGATGGTCACGAGCCCAAGCTGGTGTCCGCCCGGTTCGCAAAGCTACTAGAAAAGAATAGCTTTTCCGTGGAGGTTTCCGACACCTTGGACTGCCTGGCCGACCTGGAGAAACTGATGGCGCTGGACCTGCTGGTGGCCTGCTGGACCATGAGCGAGCTGCCTAAGGAATGCAGCGAGAACCTGTCCAAAGCCATCGCCAAGGGCGTGGGCCTGGCGGGGTGCCACGGCGGCATGTGCGATGCCTTCCGGCAGGATACCCAGTGGCAGTTTATCACCGGCGGACAGTGGGTCAGCCACCCCGGCGGCGACGATGTGGAGTATACAGTCAACATCTGTCACGGAGCGAACCCCATTACGGAAGGGCTGGCGGACTTTCCGGTGAGCAGCGAGCATTACTACCTGCACATCGATCCGGCCATTGAGGTGCTTGCCACCACCCGGTTCCCGGTGGTGCCCTTTTATCACATCGCCAACAAGCCGGTGGACATGCCGGTGGCTTGGACCAAGTACTGGGGCAACGGGCGGGTGTTTTATACCTCCCTGGGCCATCATGACGACGTGTTCGACAAGGCCCCCAACGCCCAGGTGATGATGGAGCGGGGGATGCTATGGGCGGCGGAAGGCAAGGCCGTTGCCAAAGCCCAGGGATTGACCACAGATCGGTTCGAAAGCGACGCGAAAATGTATTGATGGGGGAGGCGGCGGCATGAAGACCATCCAAGTGGCCATGATCGGCGTGGGGTGCATCAGCGGCATCTATCTGGAGAATCTTTGCAATACCTTCAAGGAAGTAAAGCTACTGGGGGTGTGCGACCTGGTGCGGGCCCGGGCGGAGGAAGCGCGTGCCAAGTACGGGGTACCCAAGCTATACGAGACCATGCACGACGCCTTTGCGGATCCCGAGGTGGACATCGTGCTCAACCTGACCAGACCGTATGAGCATTTCGAGGTGACCAAGGCGGCGCTGGAGGCAGGCAAGCACGTGTATTCCGAAAAGCCCTTGGCGGCTTCCCTGCAAGAGGGGATCGCCTTACGGGCCCTGGCGGAGCAAAAGGGCCTGATGTTGGGCGGTGCGCCGGATACGTTCATGGGGGCGGGGATCCAGACCTGCCGCCGGTTGATCGATGACGGGTACATCGGCACGCCGGTGGGCAGTGCGGCGTTTATGATCTGCCGCGGACACGAGAGCTGGCATCCGGACCCGGCCTTCTATTATCAATACGGCGGCGGTCCCATGATGGACATGGGGCCCTATTACCTGACGGCCATGATCAACCTGCTGGGCGGCATCGACCGGGTGATGAGCGCCAGCAAAAAGAGCTTTGATCAGCGAGTGATCACCAGCCAGCCTTTTGCGGGTACCGTGGTGGATGTGGACGTGTCCACCTATGTGGCGGGCACCGTGCAGTACGCCTCCGGCGCCATCGGCACCCTGTTCACCACCTTTGATGTGCACTACCAGGGCCAGGCCCGGTTCGAGGTCTATGGCTCCCAGGGCACGCTGATGGTGCCGGATCCCAATACCTTTGGGGGCCCCATCCGCCTGTATCGCCCGGAGAGCAAGGAATGGCTGGAGATTCCGCTGATGTATGACTACGCGGAAAACTCCCGGGCGCTGGGGTTGGCCGACATGGCCAAGGCGTTGGCCACGGGTCGCCCGGCCCGGGCGGACTATCAGCAGACCTTCCATGTGCTGGAGACCATGGAGGGCTTCGAGACCAGCGCCCGGGAACAGCGGTGGGTGACGCTTTCATCACAGTACACCCGCCGTCCGCCTATGCAAAAGGCTGTGGTCAAGGGCGTGCTGGATTGACGAGGAGGAGAGACCATGATGCATCCGGCGATTTTGGACGGGTTCCGCCTGGCGGTGTTGGAACAGCAGCTGGGCGTGTACGGCGTGTACTTGTATCAGGAAGGCGTGGGGGAGGCGGCTTGCCGCTTCCGGGCCGATGACCGCAAGCATTTGTTTTCCGCATCCAAGACATTCACCGCCATGGCGGTGGGCATCGCGGAGGGGGAGGGACGGCTAAAGGTGACGGACCGGGCGCTGGACTACTTTCCGCAGTACCGGGCCATGGCTGCACTAGGTACCGAGGCCATCACCCTGCGGGACCTACTGCACATGAGCGGGGGGCATACGGCCTCCCAGTTCAATACCGATCCGGACAGTCACGCGCTGGACAAGGATTGGGCGGAGCAGTACTTCACCATGCCCATGACCCATCCGACGGGCACCCATTATTGCTATGATAACGGCTGCACGTATCTGCTGGCGCGAATCGTGGAGGCCGTCACCGGGGAGGGGCTGCGCAGCTACCTATTGCCCCGGCTGTTTACGCCCCTGGGGATTCCCAATCCCCAATGGGATACCTGCCCACAAGGTCACGCCATGGGTGCGGTGGGACTGCACCTAAAGACCCGGGAGCTTGGGTTGCTGGGACGGCTGTTGCTTGCGCAAGGGCAATGGCACGATGCTCAACTGATCCCGGCGGACTATATTGACCGGGCGGTGAACGACACCGTGACCACGGCAGGCTTTAGCGACGCGGAAAACAACTGTGGCTACGGCTATCAGCTGTGGCGCAATACGGTACCCGGATCCTATCGTGCCGATGGCAAGAACGGACAGTTTAGCATCGTGCTACCCCAGCACCGCGCGGTGGTCAGCGTGACGGCACACAACGAGCACCACGCCAACGACATTTTGCGGGCGGTATGGCGCGAGATCCTGCCGAGATTGTAATACGACGGGAGGTAAATCGATGTTTGATATCCTTGCAGAGGCACAAAAACTTGTTGCCCGCATGACACTGGAAGAAAAGGTATCCCAAATGCTGCACGGTGCGGCGGCTATCCAGCGGCTTGGCATCCCCGCATATAACTGGTGGAACGAGGCGCTGCACGGGGTAGCCCGCAGCGGCGTAGCCACCATGTTCCCCCAGGCAATCGGTTTGGCGGCCAGCTTTGATCCGGCGCTGCTGGAACAGGTGGCCCAGGTGATCTCCGACGAGGGGCGCGCCAAGTACCACCAGAACCAGCGGGAGGGTGACCGGGACATCTACAAGGGCCTGACCTATTGGTCGCCCAATATCAACATTTTTCGGGATCCGCGCTGGGGCCGGGGCCACGAGACCTATGGCGAGGATCCGTATCTGACGGGCCGCCTGGGGGTGGCGTATATCCGGGGTCTCCAGGGGGAGCTGCCGGATCGGTTGAAGGCCGCTGCCTGTGCCAAACACTTTGCAGTGCATTCCGGCCCGGAGAGCACACGGCACGAGTTTGACGCAGTGGTGGACGACTACGACCTGTGGAACACCTATTTGCCCGCCTTTGAGGCCGCCGTGAAGGAGGCCAAGGTGGAGGCCGTTATGGGGGCCTACAATCGCACCCTGGGGGAACCTTGCTGCGGCAGCAAGCTGCTGTTGACGGACATCCTGCGGGACAAGTGGGGGTTTGCCGGGCACGTGGTGTCGGACTGCTGGGCCATCGCAGACTTTCACGAGCGGCACAAGATCACGGCCACGGTGGTGGACTCGGTGGCGTTGGCCATCCGCAACGGCTGTGATGTCAACTGCGGCGCCTCCTTTGGCCACGCACTGACGGCGGTGCAAGAGGGCTTGCTTACCGAGGCAGACATCGACCGGGCAGTCACCCGGCTGATGGCCACCCGGATGCGCCTGGGCATGCTGGGTGCGCCGGAGCATGCTGCATATACCAACATTCCCTATGCGGTGGTGGATTGCGATGCCCACCGGGCCTTTAACGCCCAGGTGGCACGCCGCTGTCTGGTGCTGCTCAAAAACGATGGCGCCCTGCCCCTGGACGCGGGCACGGTGCGCACCCTGGGGGTCATCGGTCCCAATGCCGATAGCCGCCGGGCGCTGGAAGGCAACTATGAGGGCACGGCCAGCGCCCATGTTACGCCCCTGGCCGGGCTGCGCGCCGTTGCGGAACAGGCGGGAACCCGGGTGCTGTATGCCCAGGGCTGCCACCTGTACCGCGATCGTCAAAGCGGCTTGGCCCAAGCCGACGACCGGCTGGCGGAGGCCCTGACCGTAGCGCGCTGCAGCGATGCGGTGGTGCTGTGCCTGGGGCTGGATGCGGATATCGAGGGCGAGGAGGGCGACGCCTCCAACGAGTTCTCCAGCGGGGACAAGCGTGATCTGGCGCTGCCCGGCCATCAGCAGATGCTGCTGGAAAAGGTAACCGAGGCCGCCGCGGGCAAACCGGTGATCCTGGTGCTGATCTCCGGCAGCGCGTTGGCGGTGACTTGGGCCGATGCCCACGTAAACGGCATCCTGCAGGCCTTTTATCCCGGTGAGCAGGGCGGCCGCGCCATTGCGGAGGCCATCTTTGGCCACTACAGCCCCAGCGGCAAGCTGCCGGTGACCTTCTATCGGGATACCGCCGACTTGCCGGACTTTTCGGACTATAGCATGGCGAACCGTACCTACCGCTATTTTGGTGGGGAGGCGCTGTACCCCTTTGGCTTTGGTTTGGGGTATGGGCGGTTTAGGCTGTCGGATCTGAGGGTGGATGCCGCCGGGTGCCAGGTTACAGTGACCAACACCGGCACGCGGGAGGCCGGTGAAACCCTGCAGCTCTATATTGCTTGCGAGGGTGCGAAGGAGCGGTGGCAACTCAAGGCCGTGGCACGCGTGCAGCTTGCGCCGGGTCAGGCGCAGACCATGCGCATGCCGTTGGACGCATCGGCCTTTGCGCGGTATGACGGCCAGGGCAATTTGCAGCCGGATCATGGCAAGCATACGGTGTATGCGGGCTTTACCCAGCCCGATGCCCGCAGCGTGGCGCTGTACGGTAGCGCGCCGCTCATGGCCGAACTTACCCTGTAATCCATCGGTATGAGGGCAACACCGCACAAATCGGGCAGTTGTCCACACGGATCTTTTTGTGCTGCTCTATGTCGCGCTTTCGGTCGCCGTGGCGCTGCCACGGCTTCCTACAGGCTCCACGAGCAGCGCAAAAATCTCTCGCGTGGCCAACGACTCTCCTTTGTGCGGTGTTACCTTAGAACGCGTTCGCTGAGGAAATGTCGATCTCCAGGAGCGTTTTCAGGCGGTCATAATCGTCCGGAGACAGGGTCAAATAGATGAAGGCGGAGCGACTGGGCTCATGGGGCTGCGCAGCGGTGACGCTGATCCAGGCATCCACCAGGTAGGGAGAGCTTCCTTCTGCCAGGGTCGAGCGACCCAGGATCGCCAGCACCTCTTCTTCTACAAGTTGCCGGTTTCGTTCGTAGATGTCCCGGTCGGGGACCTCCTCATACAAGGAAGGGGAGCTGTACCAGGCATCCCATGAGGTCAGACCGGAAAAGGGCACGGACAGGTAGAGTGTGTGCCCGGACAATGACTGCGCTTGCTGATACGTGCCCACATAGCTCACGCGCCCATCCCGCTCCGCGGGCGTCATGGCAAGGGCTTCTTCCATCAGGGCGAGAAAGGCGGCACCATTGGCGTGATTGACGGTGCGCAGGACGGCCAATCCGGCGTTGGGCGTGTTGCCGTCGATGTTGTAGTTGCGGGAGCGCTCCACCAACCCGTCATAGACCAAGGCGGACAGCATGGTCCACTCCGGGGCGGGCGTGTCCCTGGGGGCCTGCATCAGGTTGGGCAGGCGACTGCCGAACATAGTGCGTGCCAGGGCCAGGGCATCCATGGCATCCAGGTCTGTGCAGGTCTGCGTCCAGATATTCTGCAGGGCGTTGTCATCCAGCAGAGTGAACTGGGAGGTTTGCAGCACAAGCCGGGTCGGATCCGGCTGTTGGTGAAGCAGGGCAATGCATTCCGGGGTGCTCAGCAGCATGCGAGCCATCAGCTCGTACTGAGACTCCGTCATGTGTACGGTGCGGTGCAGCGTGCGGCCATCCCGCAGGGTGATGTTGAGGGTCAGCTGGCGTTGGCCCAGGTTATAGTACCGGATGTTCGGGTTGCTAAGACTCTCTGCTGTGTCGGCCAGTACCCGGGCGGCGAACTCCCGCACCTCCGGTTTGTCAAAGCACAGATCCCGCCACAGCATGGCGTCATACTCATAGCCATAGATGAACTCGATAAAGGGCGCGTAGGAGCCGGTTTGACTGCCGAAGGAGACGCTGGTAATGTCGGCAGCCTTGGGCAGGTCGGTGCGGGTGCGTTGCCCGTTGTGCATGCCCAGGCCATATACCCCGGCGGCGATGCACAGGCATAGGGCGATGGTGGGCAGGGTGAGTTGCAGGCTTTGCCACGACTTTGTATGTACGCGCTCATAGAGCAGGTAGGCGGCGATGGCCGCGGTCAGACAGCAGAGGATGGCAACGATCAGGTCCTTGTGCGAATCAAAAGGCGCCTGTTGATATTGCAAGGCCAGCAGATAGGCAACGGCCAAGAGGGGCACCAATGCCCCGGCGGCACGTAAGCCGTACCGAGGGAACGGGCGGACAAAATCGCGGCCAGCGATTTCCGCCGGGCGTTGGACACACCGCCATAGGCCCACGATCATCATCACGATGGCCCAGCCCAGGGAATAGAGGATGCCGGGCACATAGCTGAGCAACTCCTCCGGCAACGCACCCGCGATGCGCGACAGCTCATCGTTCTGCAGCAGCACCAATACGCTGGCGGTGGGCAGGTGCATCGTGGGTGAAAGGTAGGCGCCGGCATCGTTGTACACCATCAGGCCGGAGGAAAGCACATACACACTGCGGTATGCTGTCAGCACAGCCCGGGGTAAGAACAGCACAATGCCGGCCAGCGCCAGACTGGCCACGGGGGTGCCGGCACTGCACAGGCCCACCAGCAGACAGGCGGTGACCAGCAAGCCGCAGGTGCCGTGATAAGCCAGCATCCACAACAGCGCCACGGGTGGCGGCGTGATCATGGCGGTCAGCGGCAGCAGCACGGCGCAGGCAGCCAATGTGACAAGAAGGACGGCGAAGAACCAGGTCAGCGCCGCGGCGGTGACGGTAATGCCCAGGCAAAGCCGGGAACAGGGCAGGCCATGATAAAAGTCGCTGCCCGCACGCCGGAACTGAAAGTAAAAGGCATGGAGCATCAGTGTCACAGGCACCAGAAAGGGCAATATGTACAGGTGCCCCCCAATGTGGACAAAGGGGATGCTCCGTGTGCCCCAAGCGACAAGATCGACATTGCCCAGCGGCAAGTAGGGTGCCATGTTGAGCAGCAGAAGGCCCAGGCTTAGCACCATCCATGCCACACCGTTTCCCCACAGGCGGCGCATGGTGCGCAAATAGAGTTTTCCAGAGAACAGGGGGGCTGCAGCGTTCATCGTGAAGCCTCCTTTTTGCCGATCTTTTGTACGGTGGTGGTTTCGCCCTGGGGCAGGGGCATGGCGTCCGGGAAGACGTAACCCAGGGTCTCCATCTCGTGGACGAAGATTTCTTCCAGTGTCAGGGGCAGTACCTCGCACAGCAGGGGCAGTTTGGTGTGCAGTTTCTCCAGGGTTTCTTGATGCTGACCCCGCAGGATGAGGTGGGCTACGCTACCGTGCTGAGTGTAGCGCAGAATCTCCAGTGAGAGATTGTCGAAGGTGGACTGGTCAAAGGGCAAGGGCAGTACCACCTGTACCTTGCACAGGGTGGTTTTTAGGCTGCTTACGTCACTCTGGAGCACCAGGCCGCCCTGATGCAGCAGCGCCAGTTGATCGCATGTGTCCTCCAGTTCCCGCAGGGAGTGGCTGGTAAGCAGCGCGGTGACACCCCGGGCGGTAACCGCGTCATAGATCAGCTTGCGCCCCAGGTTGCGCAGCACCGGGTCGAAACCGTCAAAGGTTTCGTCCAGCAGCAGGTACCGGGTTTGGCAACTCATGGCCAGGGCGAAGGCCGCCTGGCGCCGCATGCCCTTGGAAAAGGTGAGCAGGGGCTTGGTTGTGTGCAGGCGGAATTGCTCGCACAGGGAGGCCAGCAGCGCATGGTCGAATCGGGCATAGGCGGACGCGTACAACTTGGCCATGCTGCGGATGGAGGCGCCGGTGGGGGTGTACAGTTCGTCGGGTACCAGGGCGATCTCGGCCTTGGCGGCTGGGCGGTCATAAATGGGCTGTCCATCCATCAACACGGTGCCCGTGTCCGGCCTGTATACCCCCGCCAACAACCGCAGCAGGGTGGACTTGCCTGCGCCATTGGAGCCGACCAGCCCATAGATGCACTGATCCGGCAGCATAAAATCGATGCCGGACAGCGCCGCGGTGCGGCCAAAGCGCTTAATGACATTGCTGGTGGTAATCATACCGGCTCTTCCTCCTTATGTACGGCAGTACCATAGGCTTCCCGCACGCTGCTCAGCGCGTCGGTCAGGGGAATGCCCGCCATGGCCAACTCCCGGGCGATGCGGGCCAAGGTTTGCAGCTGTAATCTGCGATGCAGGGCGATGCGGGCCCGGGCATCCTCGGTGACGAACCGGCCACTGCCTGGGCTACTGGTACACAGGCCTCGCCGCTCCAACTCGGTATACGCCTTTTGTAAGGTGTTGGGGTTGACGTTGAGGGACAGCGATAGGCTGCGGACGGAGGGCAGGGCATCCTGCGGACCGAGGGTGCCGCTGAGGATGTGCCATTCGACCTGTGTGATGAACTGTTCATAGATAGGGGTGGGGTCGAAGCGATCCAAGGTGAACAGCGGAAGCACCTCCTTTGCGTGTTGTATGTACTAGGTGTATTATTTCGAGTAGTACAGTTGGATTATAGTATGGGTATCTGGGGTTGTCAAGGGGATCTTTTCGTGCTGCCAGGATGAAATCATTTCCTTTTGAGAGCGGCGCTGCGAAGGTCCAGGGCGACCGCAAAGCCCTGGTCGCTCTGTGCAGGGAGCGAAATACTCCCTGTTTGAGCAGAGATTTCGCCCTCACGGGCGACAAAAGGGCTTTCCGGTCGCCCTTTTGAAAAGCGGTTGCACGCTGCACGCTCTCAATTCTGCTTAGCAAGGTGACAAGTGAATACGTCCGCCAGATAAACGTGGATTTTTCACGAGCGCTGGCCGTTTGGCTTGTTTGCTCAGCGCGTTTTCTCCGCTCTCACCGCTTTTTCCCCTTGTTGTCTCGCCCCAAATCTGAAGAGGGGCTGCCGTGCTGGTAAAATGCCAGCGCGACAGCCCCCTCGTGCATGTTTCAAAACCAGCCCTGATCCATGTACCGTTATTTTTGTCCAGGGGTCTCCGGCGCGGTGCCGGGGGCGGCTTCCAATGTGTGGATGCCTACGTCGGCGGCATCACCGTTGTCCATGATGACGGGTAACGCTTCCACGGGGCGCACAAGATCGCCCTGGGTTGCAGCGGGGTGTTCTGCACTGGGTGCGGTCTGTGGGAGGGCGTAGAGGAATGTCGGCTCCTGCTCTGCCTCCCGGGCCACCAGCAGCAGCGGCGACAGAATGACCAGCATGCCTACACAAACCAGTGCGGCGCACAAAAAGGAGAAGGCCGCACTGCGCTTGCGGGAAGATGCGGCGGCTTGGCCGCGAAGGACATTCGTCATGCTTCCATCTCCCTTTGGACGATTCCTGCCTTTAGTATACAGGAAATGGCACTGGAACGGATATTAAATCGGGGGGGAGACGATATGAAATCAGTCGGAGCAAGAGCGGGCAGCATCCGCCAACCGACTGGATTTATTCCACAACCGCCCCTTGACTGGCCGAGGACACCATCCGGGCGTATCGGGCCAGATATCCTTTTTCCACCCTGGGGGACGGGCATCGCCAGCCCGCTTTGCGTTGGGCCAATGTCTCGTCGGAGATCAGCAGGGACAGGCGCCCGGCGGGGATGTCGATAGCGATCTGATCCCCCTCGTCCACCAAGCCGATGGGGCCGCCGGAAGCGGCCTCCGGGGAGACGTGGCCGATGGAGGCGCCCCGGGTCGCTCCGGAGAAGCGGCCGTCGGTGATCAGGGCTACCTGTTTGTCCAGACCCATGCCGCAGATGGCGGAAGTAGGCGAGAGCATTTCCCGCATGCCGGGGCCGCCACGGGGGCCTTCGTACCGGATCACCACCACGTCGCCGGGGACGATGCGCCGGGCATAGATGGCGGCGATGGCGTCGCCCTCGCTGTCAAAGACCCGGGCGGGGCCGGTGTGCACCTGCATCTCCGCCGCTACGGCAGAGCGCTTGACCACGGCGCCGTCGGGGGCAAGATTGCCCCGCAGCACCTGCAGCCCGCCGGTGGGGGAGTAAGGCCCTTCGAAGGGGCGGATGATCTGGGGATCGCGGCAGGGATGGGCGGCAGCCTGCTGTCCCAAGGTTTGACCGGAACAGGTCATGGCATCTTCCCGGAGCAGACCACGACCCAGCAGCTCGTGAAGCACGGCCTGCACACCGCCTGCAGCCTGCAAATCCTGCATGTGATGGGGGCCCGCCGGTGCCAGCTTGCACAGGTTGGGCACCCGGGCGCTGATGACATTGATGTCGTCCAGGGAGAAGGGAATCCCTGCCTCGTGGGCGATGGCGGCCAGATGCAGTACCGAGTTGGTGGAGCAGCCCAGGGCCATGTCCAGGGTCAGGGCATTGTGCAGGGCATCGGCGGTGATGAGCTTATCGGGGGTCAGTCCCTCCTGGAGCATGTCCATGATGCGCATGCCCGCGGCCTTTGCCAAACGGGTACGGGCGGCATGGACGGCGGGGATGGTGCCGTTGCCGGGGAGCGCCATGCCCAGCACCTCGCACAGGCAGTTCATGGAGTTGGCGGTGAACATACCCGCGCAGGAACCGCAGCCGGGGCAGGCGGCGGACTCGATCTCGTCCAGCCCGGCCTCGTCCAGCGTGCCCAGCTTGTATGCGCCCACGGCCTCGAACACGCTGTTAAGGTCCAAGGTATCCGCGCCGTGGCTGCCGGTGAGCATGGGGCCGCCGGAAACCACGATGGCGGGAAGGTTCAGCCGCGCGGCGGCCATCAGCATGCCGGGCACGATCTTGTCACAGTTGGGGATCAGCACCAGGGCATCAAAGCCGTGGGCAAGGGTCATGGCCTCGCAGGAATCGGCGATGAGTTCGCGGGAGGCCAAGGAGTAGCGCATGCCCTCGTGGCCCATGGCAATGCCATCGCATACACCGATGGCGGGCACCAATACGGGGGTGCCCCCGGCCATGCGGATGCCATCCTTGACGGCCTGGGCCAATTGTCCCAGGTGGGCATGGCCGGGCACGCACTCCGACGCGGCGCTTACCACGCCCACCAGGGGGCGCGACAGTTCCTGGTTGGTCAGGCCCAGGGCCTTCCACAGGGAGCGATGGGGCGCTTTTTCCGGCCCGGTCTTGACTGCGTCGCTGCGCACGTTACTTCATCTCCTTCGCGCCGCCCAACCAGGTCATCTTGGCGCGCAGATCCTTGCCCACATGCTCCAGTTGGCTGTCGGCCTCGATGCGGCGTTTGGCGTTGAAATAGGCGCGGCCCGACTGATTTTCCAGGATCCAGTTGCGGGCGAACTTGCCTTCCTGGATCTCGCCCAGGACGCGCTTCATTTCCTTTTTGGTCTCCTCGGTGATGATGCG
>JAVBUS010000115.1:0-6791 GCA_031555125.1 Eubacteriales bacterium
TGCCGGTTGCTACGCCTGTGCCCATCAGCGGCAGGGCGAGGACGAGGTGGAGGATGCCCGCAAACATACGTTGCTGGACGAGGCCTCTGCCCTGGGCGTCAGCGTGGTGTTGCTGGCCGGTGGCGAGCCGTTGTTGAGTCAGGGCTGGTTGGAGGCCCTAGGCAATCATCCCGACATGGTGGGCATCGTGTTCACCAACGGTACGCTGCTGGATACCCGGCGCCGGGCGTGGTTCGCGCAGCATCGCCACATCATCACGGCATTGAGTATCGAGGGCGACCGTGACCAGACAGATGCCCGGCGGGGCGAAGGCGTGTACGATCAGGTCATACAGGCCATGGATGCTTTGCGCAGTGATGGCATCCCCTTCGGCGTCTCGGTCACCGCCACATCGCAAAACATCGATCACATTCTGCGGGATGCATTCACCACCCAGTACCTGCAACGTGGCTGCCGCCTGTTCGTGTACGTGGAGTACGTGCCCGTGGCCCCCGGCAGCGAACCGCTGGTGCTCTCCAGGGACGAGAAGCAGCGCCTAAATGACTTCTCCGTGGCCAGCGCCCGCAAGCACCCCGCATTGTTCATCCCTTTCCCCGGCGACGAAGCACTGTACGGTGGTTGCCTGGCCGCCGGGCGCGGCTTTGTGCACGTCAGCGCCAGCGGCGCCGTGGAACCCTGCCCCTTTGCGCCGTTTTCTGATACCAATATTAAAAGCGCAACGCTCAAGGAAGCCTTGGCGTCGCGCTTGCTATCCAAAGTGCGGGCGGAGCACCACCTGCTCCAGGAAGGCAACGGCGGCTGTGCCCTATGGCACAACCGGGAGTTCTTTTCCTCGCTGTAGGCCCGTCAAAACCCTGCGATAACCTGGGCGTTCAGACGCCGCAGCACCTCCACACCCAGGCGCACACAGTGCTGATAATCGGTCAGGGAGGTAAACCCGTGATGGGTATGCACATACCGCACGGGGATGCCGACGACGATACAGGGCACGCCATCGCCGGACAGATGGATGGACGCACCGTTGGTGGAGCCGCCGGAACGCACGCTCTCCTGCACTGGGATACCCAGTTCCTCTGCGATATCCAATGCAAAGCGCATATACCGCGGGTTGGTGATCATGGAACGGTCGATGTGCCGCAGCATGGGCCCTCGCTTAAGGCCGGTCTGCACCATGAAGGGCTCTGCAAAGTTGTCGTCTGCCGGGCAGCCCTCGAACACGATGGCGATGTCCGGCTTCACGGTCTGTGCCGTCACCCTTGCCCCGCGGACCCCGACCTCCTCTTGTGCCGCCAAGGTCCCCACCACGTCCACGGCCAGCGACTGGCCCACCACAGTATTCAACACCTCCAGCACGCAGGCGCAGCCGGCACGGCAGTCGAAGGCCTTGCCCAGCAGCAAGCCGGTCCTGGGGTCATAGCTGCACTGCACGTCGGGCACAACCGGCGCGCCGATGCGAATATCATGAACCTCCCGCACCTCCTGTGCGCTGAGAGCTCCCACGTCCACGGTCATTTTGTCGATGGTCATGGGCTTGGTTTTTTCAGCGTCCGTCATAAAGTGTGGCGGCTTTGTCGCCACAATGCCGGGCACGTAGCGACCCGTCGCGGTGCGCACAAGCACCTTATGCGCCGGAATGGTATAGTCCATCCAGCCCCCAAGGGGCACGATGCGCAGCAGGCCGTTGGGCTGAATGGCTTGTACCATAAAGGCTACTTCGTCCGCATGGGCATCCAGCATCACCACCGGCTTGTGTCCGCCAAGCAGGGCTGGATGACGGATGTACAGGTTGCGCACGCTGTCCTCTGTGCAGGATGATCCGGCGGGCGCATATCCCCGGGCCACGTCCAGCACGGCATCCTCGAATCCCGGCGCACCCGGCGCATTGGAAAAATCCTGCAGCAGTTTGATGCTATCCATACACTATCTCCCCGTCCGGTGTGATTCCACGCACGTGTTCCGCCAAGGCGGCGTCCCAGCCGATACTGCCCTGGCACAGTCCGCTCTTGCGGATACTATAGCACTGCGGCAGTCAACACACAAGAGGGGTTATATTGCATGTCACAAACGCCGCCGCCATCCATTTCCCATACAATAAACGACAATGTTTTCGGGTTTGACTTGTCTTCTGTCTCCACATCGGTATAATACCTATATACCACATCAAAGGAACCATGTGCATGCAGTATGACAACGCCGTCCCCGGCATTTTTGTCGCCCGCCCCAATCGGTTTATCGCCCACTGTATGATCAATCACGAACTGGCTGTTTGCCATGTTAAAAATACCGGGCGCTGCAAGGAACTGCTGGTCCCGGGTGCAACTGTGTACCTGCAAAAAGCCGCCAAGGATGGTCGCAGAACGCTTTACGACTTGATCGCTGTGGAAAAAGGTCGCCGTCTTGTCAATCTGGATAGCCAAGCGCCCAACAAAGTGTTCCGCCAGTGGGCGGAGGCGGGCGGCATTCCCGACATCCGCCTGATCAAGCCCGAATGCACCTTTGGCTTATCCCGGCTGGATTTCTATATTGAAACCGCGATGCGCCGTCTGTTCGTGGAGGTCAAAGGGGTGACCCTGGAGGAGGATGGTACCGCCATGTTCCCCGATGCCCCCACAGAACGAGGTATCAAGCATATGGAGGAACTGTGCCGATGTGTCCAAGCGGGTTACGACGCCATGGTGGTGTTCATCATCCAAATGAAGGGCGTACACTGTTTTCTCCCCAACGATCGTACCCACCCGGCCTTTGGCGCCGCACTGCGCGAGGCTGAGCGCTGCGGTGTGCGGCTGTTGGCGATGGACTGCCTGGTGTCACCAAACCAGATCGTGGCCGATCAGCCAATCAGCATTCATACACGTCCTTGTTTGATTTCGCGCAATGGATCGCGAGGAGGGTTGTCGCCTGGCTAGGAGCCCGCAGGAGGCGTACCGGCAGCTACGCTGAAGAAGCCGCGACAACGACAACCGGCAAAAGATCCGCGTGATATGCGTCAAATTCGATGAAGAATAGCATCAGATCTCGATGTGCCAGTGACCGCACGGATAGGAGCGCAGAACATGTTCTCTCATTTCGCGTACCCTGCGTTTGCGTATTCCCGCATCATGGAAGTAGTCCTGATGTTCGTCGTCAACCTTGCGAACCTGCTCTATGGGTATGTGATCACATCGGTCCTGCTGGTGGCCAATGGCGAGACGCGCAGTAAAGCCCGAGTTTTCTGGTTTTCGTTCATCCTTTGCAACGTGATTCAGAGCGCCGTCATCTATATCCCGTATGCGTTGACGGGCTTTGACTCCTTGGGCGCATTGTTGCCGTATTTGTCGACCCCTCTCCCCTTCAACCCGTTACTGGTCTATTTCCTTGGCGTGCACCTGCTGAAAATGCCCAAGTACCGCATGGTGCACATGATGGACGTGCTATATCTGTTTAGTCTATTACTCATCTGCGCCTCCCGGGTCATCAACCAAGCCCTTTTTCTGCAGGCCGAGGGCGGCGCTTACAACTATTTATTGGACGCGTTTTCTGTGTGCGTAGGCGCTGTGCTAAACGTTCTGATTTATTTAGCAACGGTGCCTTGGCTGAACCGGCGAAAAACCGGCCTGCTCATCACCGATGGTTTGGTGGCCACTTCGCTGCCCAAGCACTGGTTTTACTCGTTTGTTTTTTGCTGTCTGATCTATGGCATGGTGGTCTTTATGGACATCTTTCGCCCCAACGATCCCTTGGCCACCCTCATCGTCACCGTCGTGATCGCGCTGGCCATCGTTGTATGCATCCAGCGTGCGGCCCTAACGGTAAGCAAACACAATCTCCACAACCAGAGTGCACACATCGGCCTTTTGTCCAACGCCATCAACGAGTTCCGGGGCATCAAGCACGATTTTTTTAATGTACTCAATACCTATAGCGGCTTTATTGCCATCGGAGACATGGAGATGTTGCAGGCGTATCACGAGAAGCTGCTCAATACCACTGTGCGGGCCGGCGACCAGATGGATATCCACAGAAAGCTGGAGGAAAACCCCACCTTGGTCGCCCTCATCGGCAGAAAGATCGATTATGCGACGGAGAATGGAGTGGATATGCATACCTCCTTACAGTGCAATCTATCTAAACTGTATCTGGATAGCCTGAGCATCAATCGCGTCCTGAGCAACCTGCTGGACAACGCTGTGGAAGCCGCCCGTGAGTCCGAGGAAAAGCGTGTTAGCCTGGTCATCGAGCGCAAGCATAACGATAACATCCTGATCGTCGTCACAAACAGCCTCGTCGGCAGCGTCGACCTGGAGTCCATCTACGTGCCCGGAGTAACCAGCAAAAAGGACCACCAAGGTCTGGGTCTGCCGCAGGTACGGACCATCCTGGGCAAATATCCTTTCTGCTCCCTGCGGTTTGAGAACTACGATCACCGATTCAGCGCGTATATAGAAATTTACCCTCTGTAAGCAACCAAAGAACCGTAACGCAAGGTTGACGATCTTTACGAAACATGCGATACTGTGATGGTTTTATCCCCGCATCAAGGAGGCCTTTTCGCATGAACATTTCAAAAAAAGACGCACTGATCTGGTTTGACTTCTTTGCGCAACTGCCCGAGGAAGAAGAACTGATGCCCCGCCAGCAAGAGATCGTGTACGCAACCCTTGCCCAGATCGAATCCGCCGTAGAAGCCACGCATGACGCCCTCCTGGCCAAGATACCGAACCTTAAGACGTTGGAACACCGCACCCTGTACGTGGGTGCGGATGACAGGTTTCCTAAGGGGTGCCGTTCCTGCCTGCTGGGCACGGGGCTAAGCGCCATCCGCAAGACCAACAAGTGCAACCTGGAATGCCCCTTCTGTTACAACTATGGCCAACTGGATTGCATCCCACCGGTAGGCGATGGCATGTGGGAGATCGGTGGGACCAAGTACCATCAGCGCGATATCCCGTTGCTGTTGTCCATCCAGCGAAAACCCACGGGCATCTCCTATGTGTATTTAGAGCCCTTTATGGAGATTGAAACGTACTATAGCGTCATCCAAACCTTTCACGAGGCCCAGATTCACCAACACCTGTACACCAACGGCACGCTGGCGACCGAGGAGAATCTGAAGGCACTGGGCGAGGCGGGGCTGGACGAACTGCGGTTCAACCTGGGCGCCTCTAATTGCGCCGACAGCGTGATTCGTGCCATCCAGATTGCCAAACGCTACATCCCCCAAGTGGGCATCGAAACGCCCATGACCCCGTCCTTCTACGACACTTTTCTGCGCAAAAAGCAGTCCATCCTGGACACAGGCTTGGATTTCATCAACTGCGCGGAACTGCACCTAAACCCCAACAACATCGACAACTACGCCGGGGAAAATATGTACATGACCCGTTTGGGCTATATTTCGCCGGTGTGGAGCCGTACTTTCACCCTACAGCTCATGGCCTTAGCAGATGCGGAGAACTGGACCCCCGCAGTGCACGACTGCGCCAACCGCACCAAGTTTGCCAGGGACATGCACTTGCGCAATCAGGAAGGCGGCTGGTTCGGCGCCAGCAACTATGCCTGCGAATTCCCCCGGCTGCCCTACGGGGCCTTTTTGCCCATCTTGCGGGATGATGCTTTCCCCTTTCTGCGCGAGGCAGCATTGCCCCAGGGCTACCGCCCAGGGGATCTGGCCTTCTAGTCTACACACGCGCCGATGCAATAAAAAACGACATCGCCGAGGCGCCCCCTCTACGATGTCGCTTTCTTGTCGATGAACTCTTTATTACTTGGCCATCGGCAGCGCCACCAAATGGCCAACGGGATACAGGTTCTCGACTTCCTCGCCCTTTTCCGTATAAACGCTGAGCAATGCGTATAACTGCGTGTCGCTCTCCGGATCCGCTTCGTCTGTCCCGACGCCCGTACAAGCATCCACATGGACTTGGGCAAAGGTGGGCTGCTTCCCGTCCAACTTGACATCAAAGCCCAGTACCAGTCCGGCCTGTTCCCACTGAAAATAGGGCAACAGTCGGTTTTCCGCATCCGTAGTGGGCTTGCGCGTGCTGCTGGTAAAGGACACATACTCCCAGTCCGCTTCGTTCGCATCCTCTCCCTCCCGGGGCTGGATGTCCGTGATCTTCGCCTTACCCGTATCGCGCTGGGCCACCAGTGTCCAGTCTGTTGCGCAAAACGCTGCGACGCCGTAGCCGAGCATGGCCCCCACGGAATAGATATCCTGGGTCTCCATGCGCCCTTCGTGGATCGCAGGGGCAAAGTAGGTGGGTTCCCCCGCCTCATCGGTTTTGCAAAGAACCAGCCCGTCGAAGAACACCTTATTTCCTTCGCTGGGCATCTTCGAATTCCGATACACCCAGCGGTATCCCCCATCGCTCTCTTTGCGCAACAGCGTGAGGGCGAAGCACACATTATCCCGGGCAAGCTCCTCCTGGGTCAGGTCCAGGGCAAAGACGAATCCGCCCTTGTCATCACGGCTCACGTCTACCGAACGGGTTACGGGCTCCTTTGCCGCGTCGGCAGCCAACGCAGTGGCGGCAAGGCATTGCATCACAAGCAAGGTGCAAATAATCAGGGCCATCAGTCTCTTCATCGTATTCTCTCTTTCGTTTGATCCCAATTCACCGCAAAGCGCGTTTAACGGTGCGTTTATCATAGCATATCATAATAAGGCGCAAACTTCCAGATTGTTTTCCATAATTCGCCATCCACGGCAGAACAAAACCGCAGGGCAAAAGCATTTACTTTCCGGAGATAATGCGCAGAGCATACTCATCGTCCCAACCGGCCATTTTCTGTTTTCTAGCGATACTTGCTTT
>JAVBUS010000283.1:0-3896 GCA_031555125.1 Eubacteriales bacterium
AAAAGTTGAGCACCGCTGCTCCCTGCTTCATCTTGGCGATGGAATCGGTGCCGATCATGCCCTTGGTCTTGTCGTTAAGGGGCAGATACAGCGTGACGTAATCGCTGGTGGCCAACAGCTCATCCAGCGACAGGGAGCGGCGCACCGCACGGGACAGCTTCCACGCGTGCTCCACGGAAATCGCGGGATCGAAGCCCACCACCTCCATGCCCAAGGCCATGGCGGCATTGGCCACCAACACACCGATCGCACCTAAGCCCACGATGCCCAGTTTTTTGCCCCGCAGCTCCGGGCCCACAAAGGCGCTCTTCCCTTTTTCCACGATCTTGGGCACGTCGGCGCCCTTCCCTTTTTCGCCCTGGATCCATTGGATGCCGCCCAGGATATCGCGGCTGACCATCAGCAACCCGGCCACCACCAGCTCACATACCGCGTTGGCGTTGGCACCGGGGGTATTGAACACGCAAATGCCCTGTTCGGAACACTTTTCGATGGGGATGTTGTTGACCCCTGCCCCAGCCCGGGCGATGCCCAACAGCGAGGCAGGCAGCGCCATGTCGTGCATGGCGGCGCTGCGCACCAAAATGGCATCGGGCGCCGCTTCGTCGGTCTTTACGGTATAGGCGTCGGTAAGCTGGGTGTAAATGATGTCGGAAATTTCGTTCAGCGTCTGAATCTTGTACATGGGGCGGCCCTCCCTTTCCTTGGCTCAGGCGTTGGCCTGCTCAAACTTTTTCATCTCGTCCACCAAGGCACGGACGCCTTCCACCGGCATGGCGTTGTAAATGCTGGCGCGCATGCCGCCCACGCTGCGGTGTCCCTTCAGGTTGATAAGGCCTGCTTTGGCGGCCTGCTTGACGAAGGCGTCATCCTTGGCTTCGTCTCCGGTGACAAAGGTGATATTCATGCGGGAACGGTCCGCCTTGGCGGCGGTGCCACGAAACAGCTTGCTCTGATCCAGGAAGTCATAAAGGATATTGGCTTTGTCGATGTTGATCTTCTCCATGGCAGCCACACCGCCCAGGGATTTGAGCCATGCGAAGCTCAGTTTCGCCACATAGATGGCAAAGGTGTTGGGGGTGTTGTACATGGAGTCGTTTTCCGCCAGCACCTGCCAGTTCAGCAGCTTGGGGCAAAGGGGATTGGCTTTGCCCAACAGATCCTTGCGCACGATCAACACGCACAGCCCCGCGGGGCCGATGTTTTTTTGCGCACCGGCATAGATCACGCCAAAGTCGCGGACATCATAGACTTCCGAGAGGATGTTGGAAGACATATCGGCCACCAGGGGCACGTTGCCCACCTTGGGTAGGGTGGAGAAGCGGGTGCCATAGATGGTGTTGTTGGTGGTCATGTGCACGTAATCGGCGTTGGGATTGAAGGTGGCGGCGTCCAGGGCCGGGATGTGGCTGTAAGTATCCGCCCGGGAGGAGGCAACCACATTGACGGTGCCGTAGCGCTTGGCCTCTTCGGCAGCCAGGTGAGCAAAGTTGCCGCTGTCGATGTAGTCCGCGTTGCCGGATCCGGTCAACAGGTTCAGGGGCACGCCGGAGAATTGCTGGGTGGCGCCTCCTTGTGGATACAGCACTGCGTATTCTTCCGGAATGGCCATCAGCTCCCGCAGCAGGGCAATGGATTCCTCAAAAATCTCTACATACATCTTCGAGCGATGGCTCATTTCCATCACGGAAGTTCCGGTGGAACCGTAACAGAGCAGCTCCTTTTGCACCTGTTCCAGCACAGGCAACGGCAGCATTGACGGCCCCGGGGAAAAGTTGTACACGCGATCCATGTGCGTCCCTCCATTCGCTCCATTGAGTTTACTGTGATAAAGCGTTGAGTGAATACCGAATATTATGCACCCTATGCCGCCAGAAAGCAAGGGGTCGTAGATAATTTCACAAACTTTTTGCCGAGAAAGCACAGGCGGCTTGCAAATCAAGAGCCCGGTGCACTATTTTGCACAAAAAAATGCGATTTTTACACCGCGTGCCGTCAAACGGTGTGAACGGCCCGCCATCGGTCCAGCCGCGCAGCATCCACGCCATGCTCTTGGCGCAAATAGCCCTCCACGGTGCCATAGCGCGCATCGATGGCCGCAAAGGTGCCCTCGATCAGCGATGGCTCCACCGACAGGATCCGGACGAACATGCTACTGGCTGCCTCGGATAGTCCGGCCTTGGCCACCTTGTCGAAGAAGGCGCGGCTGGCCTCGGCCCGATACTCGTTGGATAGCAGATAGTCCGCCAAAATGATCTCCCGAGGGACCCCCAGCGCAGCCAGGAGCAACGCGCAACCCACCCCTGTACGATCCTTGCCCGCCGAACAGTGCTGTATCAAGGGCACCCCTCCCTCCTCGTCCAGCAGGGCGAACATTTGACCATATGCGGGATTGTCAAAGGGCAGAAGCCGGTATAGCGACGCAAACAGCGCGAATCCCTCGTCGGCCTGTGCCTGGGTCTGTACGCTGCGCACATGTTGCGAAAAGTCCAGGGACGCCAGCTTGGCCATCTCTCCCTGCTCCCGGATGGCGGGCAGGCTGTGATGGATGGCGGGGGCAGGCACCTGGTCGGGCTTCGCCTGGGTCTCGAAGGCGGCGCGATAGTCCAGCACGTGGGCAATGCCCATGGATGCAAACGTGGCCTGTTCCGCCGGGGACATCCCCATCACGGCGCCGCAGCGAAAGAAGCGCCCCCACCGCACCCTGCGGCCGTCGGCGGCAGGATAGCCGCCCATATCGCGAAAATTTTCGATGCTGCGGATCTCCACGCCCCGGTCCCCTACCCATACCCCGGGCGCACCCTGGGCATCCGCCAGGGCAAAGTACACCCGGTGACCCGGCAACGGCGAGGGCACCACGTGGGTTGCCTCGCCGCCCGACGCGGGGGCATCCAGTATCCCCTGGGGGGACGGATCGTATGGCGTGGCGCAGGCAAATAACCGCCCGCCTCCGGTCATGGTCACCGTGTAGGCATCGCGTTGCGCATCCCAGCGCACGTTCATTACTTCTCCGGTATGCAAAGGCAAAAACCCCTTCCCCCTACCTTACTTATCAAGCCCCACGATGTTCTCCAACTGTCCGATCCCGCTAATGTCCACCACCACGCGGTCTCCCACTTGCATGGGACCGACGCCGCTGGGGGTACCGGTCAGGATCACGTCGCCGGGGAGCAGCGTCATGATCTGGGAAGCCATGGCCACCACATCGGCCACGGCGGTGATCAGGCACCGGGTGTTGGAGCTCTGCTTGACCTCTCCGTTGAGCAGCAGGCGGATGTCCGCCGTCTCCGGGTCCAAATCGGTTTCGATCCAGGGACCCAGGGGTAGAAAGGTATCAAAGCTCTTGGCCCGGGTCCATTGCCCGTCCCGCTTTTGCAGATCTCGGGCGGATACGTCGTTGGAGCAGGTATACCCCAGCACGTAGTCGGCCACGTCGGCAGCCGCGATGTGCCGGGCCCGCTTTTTGATGACCACAGCCAGCTCCGCTTCGAACTGCAGATCCTGGGTCTGGGGCGGATAATCGATGTGTCCGCCGGGATCCAGCAGTGCAGAGGGCGGTTTCAGAAAGAACAAAGGCTCCTGGGGCAGATCCAGGGACATTTCCCGGGCATGGCCGCTGTAGTTCAGGCCCACGCAGACCGCCTTGCTGGGCACGCAAGGTGTCAGCAGGCGGACCTGAGACAGGGGCATCTGCTCCCCCGTCCGCACGACGCCGTCGAAGGGTTCCCCTTGGAGCATGTGGAGGGTTTCCTCCTCCAGGATGCCATAGGCGATGCGGTCCCGGTACTCAAAGCGTGCGATTTTCATGTGGTAGCGCCTCCTTGTGTTGATTTTCGTCCCGACCAAACATTGTACACAAAGCCAATGGCAATGATGGCACAGCCCAGTACCCGGCC
>JAVBUS010000022.1:0-5381 GCA_031555125.1 Eubacteriales bacterium
CCGTTTGCCAATGTTCAGTACACGATCGACGGGGTGACCAACACAGTTGCCACCAATGCGGCGGGGATGTACAGCTTTACGGCCACGACCGGATCTACCGTATCGATTCAGCCGGCCGGACAGACCGGCTATACGGCTACACCGCCAAGCCGGACGATCACCAGTATCGGATCCAATACGGTGGGCCAGGATTTCACTTTGGCGACGGCCGCTAATTTCGGCCTGGTCAGCGGTACGGTATCGGGACTTGCCGATAACAGTAACCGCATCATCACGTACCTGGCGAACGCTGTGACACAAACCGTGCGCACCGGTATCGGCGGCACGTATTCATTCCCGGCGCCATCAACGGGGACGGTCCAGATCACGCCGCCTACGGTGTCCGGGTTCACACCCACACCGGCCGTGATCAACCAGAACAACATCGGTACCGGCGGGATAGCCAATCAGAACTTCGTGTACGCATAATGCATCCCTCCAAGGGAGAAGTGGGGCTGCCGTGCTGGTAAAATATCAGCGCGACAGCTCCGCGTGCTATCATCAACAAAGTACACGAAGGCGACAAAGCACATGGATATGCAGTGCGTCTTTTCGTGCATGCAGGACTTGGCGCACAACAACGAGCGCGAATGGTATCATACCGACAGGGCGTGGGGGAAGCACGCTACGGCGGCATATGTGGCGTTGCGGCGGCGCTGATCTCAGCCATGAGCTGCATGCATCCCATCACTGCGTTCCTGAACCAGGCACTGCAGAACTTTGTGATGCCCAGCAGGTAAGCGAGAAAATCCGTTCGCACTTCTTCGCCGTTCGCATGGACAAGCTGAGATAGCATGCGGTATAATACAGGGCCGTATGGCCTGTGGGAGGTGGCGACATTGAATCTGGATCAGTTGCTGGGTACGCTAAAGGCCGACCCGGAGTTTATGCAGAACGTGTCCCACTGGCGAGAGATCCCCGCGCGGCCTGCCCGGTATGCGCCATTTCCGCAGGAAATCGATGGCCGGATTCCGAACGTGCTGATCCAGCGCGGGATACATCAACTCTATATTCACCAACGCCAGGCCTATGATCTGGTAGCGGCGGGGAAGAACCCCTGCATCGTTACCCCCACCGCGTCAGGCAAAACCTTATGTTATAACCTGCCGGTGCTGCAGAGCATCCTAAAAAATCCCGACAGCCGCGCATTGTACCTGTTCCCGACCAAAGCCCTGTCCGCAGATCAGGTGGCGGAACTGTATGAACTGATCCTGGCCATTGGCGAGGATATTAAGACGTACACCTATGACGGGGATACCCCCGGTGCGGCCCGCAAGGCCATCCGTTCCGCAGGGCACGTGGTGGTGACCAACCCGGACATGCTGCATTCCGGCATCCTGCCGCACCACACCCAGTGGGTCAAACTATTTGAGAACCTGCGCTATGTGGTCATCGACGAGATCCATGCCTACCGGGGCATTTTTGGCTCCAACCTGGCCAATGTGATCCGTCGGCTGAAGCGCATCTGCGCCTTTTACGGCTCACATCCTCAGTTCATCTGCTGTTCCGCCACCATCGCTAACCCTGGGGAACTGGCCGCGCAGCTCGTGGGAGAAGACGTGGTGCTGGTGGACGAAAACGGCGCTTCTTCCGGTGCGCGGCATGTGGTGTTCTATAACCCACCGGTGGTGAACAAGCAGCTGGGTATCCGCAAATCCGCCCTGCAAGAGACCTGGCGCACGGCAGCCCGGTTCGTGCACAACGATATCCCGGTCATCGTGTTTGGCAAATCGCGGCTCACTGTGGAGGTGCTGACGCGACACCTCAAGGACATCGTCCGCGATCCCCGCGGCGAGGCGGGCAAGGTTCGCGGCTATCGCGGCGGCTATCTCCCCTCCCAGCGGCGGGAGATCGAACGGGGCTTGCGCAGTGGCGATATTCGCGCGGTGGTGTCCACCAACGCGCTGGAGCTGGGTATTGATATCGGCCAGCTCGATGCCTGCGTGCTGTGCGGCTATCCCGGTACCGTTGCCAGCACCTGGCAACAGGCCGGGCGGGCGGGGCGGCGGCAGGGGACGGCCCTGACGCTGATGATCGCCTCCTCCGCAGCACTGGATCAATACATCGTGCAGCATCCGGAGTATTTCTTCGAGCAGTCGCCGGAGTATGCCCGCATCGCGCCGGACAATCTGTATATCCTGCTCAGTCACTTCAAGTGCGCCTCCTACGAGCTGCCCTTTGAACAGGGGGAGCGGTATGGCGGATTGGAATCCACCCCGGAACTGCTGGACTTTTTAACGGAACAGCACATCCTGCACCAAGTGGGTGACCGCTGGCACTGGATGGCCGAAGAGTTCCCGGCGGCGGAGATCTCCCTGCGTTCTATCGGGGAAGAAAACTTCCTGATCATCGACATTTCCCGGGCGGAAAAGCACCGGGTCATTGGCGAGATGGACCGGTACACCGTGCCCATGCTGCTGCACGAGCACGCCATTTACCTCCACGAAGGCCAGCAGTACCAAGTGGAAAAACTGGACTTTACGGAAAAGAAGGCCTATGTCCGCGCTGTGGAGGTGGACTACTATACCGATGCGGATTTGAATATCAGCCTGCGGGTGCTGGATGTGCTGAAGGATGAGCCCGCCCAACACGGCATGGCCCGCGCCTTTGGCGAGGTGCTGGTGACTTGGCTTGTGACCATGTTCAAAAAGTTTAAGCTGGATACCCAGGAGACCCTGGGCTTTGGCCCTGTGGATCTGCCGGAGCTGGAGATGCAGACCCAGGCTTGCTGGTGGGCCATCGAGGACGAGTTGGCGGCGCAGTATCCCAAGGATGCGCTCCAGGGGGGGATGTTGGGCATCGCCAACGTGATGCGCCAGTTGGTGCCGCTGTACCTGATGTGCTCGCCCCGGGATATTAACGTGGTGTACCATGTGCGGGATCCCTTCACGAAAAAACCCACGTTGACCATCTGTGACGGATGTCCTGGGGGTATCGGTCTGAGCGAGAAGATCTATGACATGCGGGAGACCTTGCTGACCCACGCGTTGGAGCTCATCGATTCCTGCCCTTGTGAGGCGGGGTGCCCTTCCTGCGTGGGGCCGGTAGGGGAAGTGGGAGAGGATGGCAAGGCCACCGCGTTGACCCTGCTGCACACGTTGTGCGGGGGAGGTGCTTAGGCCATGAAGGATCTGCGCGCACGTCTGGCACAGATCGCCGCACAGCAAGCCGACGGCGGCACCGGGCAGGCGCCTGCCCCGGTCGCGACGCCCCGGGGAATGTCCCATACCTGTTTTGTACGGGAGACCGCCGTTCCCTTGTCCCGGATCTTTGGGGACATGTTGCCGGATCTGTCACTGTTGCCCCGAATTGATGCGGCATTTGGCCGCCGCTGCGAGCGGATTCCGCCCTTGGAGCGACTATTGTTCCTGGACACGGAAACCACCGGGTTGGGTATGGGGGCGGGCACCGTTGCCTTTTTGCTGGGTTTGGGGTGGGTGGAAGGCGATGCCTTTGTTGTGCGGCAACTCATGATGCGGGACTATCCAGAGGAACCGCTGCAGATGGCGGCCTTTGAGGAGTTGCTGTCCGGATTTGTCGCATTCGTAACCTATAACGGCAAGAGCTTTGATTTGCCATTGCTGGAGAACCGGCTGACCATGCAGCGCATGCGCCATGTGGACGTGCACCTGCCGCACCTGGATCTATTGTATCCCGCCCGGCGAGTGTGGCGGATGCGGCTGACGGATTGTAAGCTCAGCAATATCGAGGCACGGATCCTGGGCTGTGGCCGGGTCAACGACCTGCCGGGCAGCGAGGTGCCGGAGCGGTTCTTTCGCTACTTAAAGACCGGGGAGTTCGCCTTGCTGGAGGATGTGCTGCACCATAACCTGCTGGACATCCAGACCCTGGGCAAGCTGCTGGCCAAGCTGGTGCAGGTATTCACCGTGCCGGAACAGCAGGACTTTTTTGAGGATGTGTTCAGTGTAGGGCGGGCTTTGGCACGGGACGGGCAGCGGGAGATGGCCCGGGCGTGCTTCCGGGTGGCCAGCGTGGGAGACCTGGCGGAGCAGGCGCGAACCCAACTGGCGTTGAGCCATCGGCGGGATCGCCAGTACACCGACGCCGAGGCGGTCTATACCGCCATGGCGGCCCAGGGCCAAGGCGGGCTGATGCCCTATGTGGAGCTGGCTAAGCTGGCGGAGCATCACCGGCGGGATTTGCCCATGGCATTGCGGCACACCGAAGCTGCGCTGGAACGCGTAGCGCTGCGGGAGCAACTGGGACGCCCGCCGGATCCGGAGGTAAGTACTGCGTTGCACATGCGCCGCGCCAGATTGCTGCGCAAACTGCAGGCACGAACATAGGAGGATGAGACACATGGGATTTATGACTAACTTTAAGGCACAAAAAGCCTATCGCGCACATGCAAAAGGGGACTTGGCGATGGCCCGGACGGGGTATGACCAAGCGTATGCCGAGGGGATGAACGATCCCAAGCTGCTGCTGGCCTACGCCCTGTTGCTGCTGCGGGCGCAGGAGTATGAGACCTGCATCGACGTTTTGCGCAGAGCGGAGAAGGCGCCCAACGTCACGGCGGAGCAAAAACAACAAGCCATGGTGCATTATGCGATCTGCATCGCCAAACAGGGGAAAATCGACCGCGCCATCGAGCTGCTGCAGAATCAGTTCCATCGCGCCAAAAGCGGCTTCCTGTTCGGCACCCTGGGCTCACTGCTCATCGAAAAAGGTGATGCCGAGGCGGCCCTGGCCTTTAATCGGGAGGCCATCGAATACGACGAGGAAGACCCAATCTTCCTGGACAATATGGGCCAGACGTACTATCGCCTGATGCAGGACAAGGAAGCGGCGAAGCCCTTCTTTGCGCGAGCGCTGGCGAAAAAGCCTACCGCGATCGATACCAATTATTATCTGGCGCAGTACGACTTGGACGCCGGAGACACCGCCGCCGCCATCGAGAAGTTGGAGACCGCCGTAGAAGGACGCTTTTCGCCCCTGAATTCCGTCACCAAGGAGCAGGTGCAGACACAGCTCGACGCCCTGCGCAAGGTCGGTGAACGGCCGTGAAAACCTATCTTGTCATCGATGGCCCCAACCTGAACTTGTTGGGTCAGCGGGAGCCCGGCATCTATGGCAACATGACGCTGGCGGACATCAACCGGCGCATCGAGGAAGAGGCCACGGCCCTGGGCGTGCAGGTGATCTTCTATCATTCCAACCACGAAGGGGAGCTGGTGGATCGCCTCCATGCCGCCATGGGCCATGTGGACGGGGTAGTGCTCAATGCCGGGGCGTATACCCATACCAGCCTGGCGCTGGCCGATGCCATCAGCGCCACCGGTTTGCCGGTGATCGAAGTGCACATATCCAACGTGTTCAAG
>JAVBUS010000132.1:0-6635 GCA_031555125.1 Eubacteriales bacterium
ATTGGTTGTTTTTTGCGATGCTGCCCAGGGTCTTTTTCTCCTTCAAGAAGGAGCCTTTCAGTTCGCCCGGTTCACCGTTTTGTCCCCGGAGCACGTCCACGATCTGCGCCTCCAGGATCTGCCCCTCACCCACCGTCAACGCCGAACCGGTGTCCACGTCGGTAATGGCATGTCCCAAGGCACCGAAGGCACCGCTGGACGGATCATAAAAAGAAAGGGTGCCCACTCCCGCCGTGCTGTCCCGGACCCAAATCCCCAGGCGATAATTGCCGTCCAACCGATCGATAGCGGGCTGAATCTGCACCTCCCGCGCCGCCTCCTGCCGCTGTATGCCCAGCTGCATGGTCTTTGCACCGTTCTCGTTGACCAACGTAGACAGATGGATGGCGCTCTCCACCGGACGACCATTGACGGTACAGATCACATCGCCGGGTTTGATCCCTGCCTGCCGCGCCGGGTTGGGCTCCTGGCCCCCCGATAAGTCCGAACTGCCTACCACCAGCACCCCGTTGGTGTGCAGCGCCACGCCGATGGCTTGGCCGCCGGGCACCAGTGTACGCCGAGGTTCAACCCTGACCTGCACATCTTTAACAGGAAGCAGCCCCAGCAGCGAAAACCGGAGCCTCGACTGTCCCGCCGCAGTGGGCGCCAACTCCACGGAGGTCTGTAGCGCATCCCCCAGCCGCTCATCGCCGCTGGCCAGCACCGCTGTACCGCTTTGGTCCTCCTCCACGCGCAAAGGCATGCCCAAGGTCAGGCGATGGGCCTGTCCGGAGTTCATGCGCAACACATCCGGCAACGCGCGTAAGGACTGCACCGGCGGGGAATAATTTATTGCGATCACCAACAAAGCCAAAATGACCCCGACAACCTTTTTTGCGCCTCCGGCGCTCTGCCTTTTTCTGCGTTGCGCTCGTCGCACGCGTTGTGCCATGCCGCATCGTTCCTTTCCGACCTGCTTCGTCCCCATAGGGTGTGCAAACGCCGGACGGATATGCTGTCAAAGCCTGCAAGCTTGCTTTTTGTGGGGAGAAGAACGACAAAAAGAACCGCCTCTCGGCGGTTCAGACCCTCAACAAAGTAGGTTTTCCGATTTGGGGATGAATGAAGGGACCTCGGCCCCTTCAAATTGAGATCGTATCGACCGGCTTTGCCGGTCGGGCGGGGAGTTTTCCGTTAGGAAAACATACCTACCATCACGAGCAAAGCGAGTCGCGGCGCAAGCCGTGCATTCGAACGAAATGCATCCTGCATTTCGTTCGAGGGCGTCGACTTTGTCGATGCCCTGACAAGCGCACGCCAAAACGGCGTGCGCTTGTCTTGTGTTTCCGGCCAAACGATGATACAATCTATGAACAAACCATCAAAGGTGGAGGGATGCGCGTGTTCTGGAAGCAATGCAAGGTGCTGTTGGCACCGCCGCTGATCATGTTGTTGATCGTGGTGGGCTACGAGCAGTCCTGGGGCATAGGCTCCAGCGGCGCGGTGAGCTTTCTGTTGGAATTACTGCTGGGCATGGCGCTGGGTGCAGTGCTGGGGCTTATGCCTATCCTCTACGGCAGCGGTGCCAAGGAGCGCTTCGTGACCCAGCGCTGGTTTGCCTGCGGGCTGGTGGTGCTGATCATTGCGTATCAGTACGGCGCAGCGAATGCAGGGGTGCGCATTCCGTGGATCGACTGGCTGCGCATCGACCACAGTCGCGTGCTGCTGGGCGAGGGCTGCCTGCTGGGGTATTGCATCATTGGCGCACTGCGTGCCAAACGCTAGGGAGCAGATTTCTCCGGTGACGGGGATCATCGTAGTACATACATTACACCAAAAACTCGAGGGAGGGATTGCCCATGCGCTCCACCACATCCAACGATCTCCGTGCGTTATTCTTACGCTTTTTTGCCGAGAAGGGGCACGCAGTGATTCCCAGTGCCTCCGTCATCCCGGAAAATGACCCCACCGTGTTGTTTACCACGGCGGGCATGCACCCCTTGGTGCCTTACTTGATGGGGCAAAAGCACCCGGCAGGGGTGCGCCTGACCGATGTGCAAAAGTGTATCCGCACGGGCGACATCGACGAGGTAGGCGATGCGTCCCATCTGACCTTTTTCGAAATGCTGGGGAACTGGTCCCTGGGCGACTACTTTAAGGAACAGGCCATCGCCTGGTCCTGGGAGTTCCTGACCAGTAAGGACTGGCTGGGGCTGGACCCCGACCGCCTGGCCTTCTCGGTTTTTGCCGGGGAGGGCGAAGTGCCCCGGGACGATGAAGCGGCGGCCATCTGGCGCAAGGTCGGCGTCAAGCCGGAGCGGATCTTTTACTTGCCCAAGGAGAACAACTGGTGGGGCCCCGCCGGTCAGACCGGCCCCTGCGGACCGGATACAGAGATGTTCATCATCACCGAAAAGCCTGCTTGCGGACCGGATTGCTCTCCGGCCTGCTCCTGCGGTCATTACCTGGAGATCTGGAACGATGTGTTCATGCAGTATAATAAGACCGCGCAGGGCACCTTCGAGCCCTTGACACAAAAAAATGTGGACACCGGCATGGGCCTGGAGCGCACCATCTGCGTGCTCAACGGCAAAAAGAGCGTGTACGAGACCGATGCCTTCGAGGGCATCTTGGCCCGCATTGCCCAACTGTCGGGCAAGGTGTACGCTGCCGACGACACCACCACCCGGGCCTTCCGCATTGTGGCGGATCATCTGCGCACTGCCACCTTTATCATGGGTGATACCCACGGCGTATCGCCGGGCAACATGGACCAGAGCTATGTGCTGCGCCGCCTGATTCGCCGTGCGGTGCGCTTTGGCATGCAATTGGGCCTGCCCGCCGGCTTCACCGCCGAGATTGCCAAGGACATCATCGCCCAGTACGAGCCGGTATACCCGGAGCTGAAGCACAACCAGGCCTTCGTGTTGGATCAGTTTGCCCTAGAGGAGACGCGCTTTGCCCGGACCCTGCAGCAGGGTGAGCGCGAGTTCGAGAAGATGCTGGCGCACATCGATCCGCAATCGCGGGTGATTCGCGGTTCCAGCGCCTTTAAGCTGTATGACACGTATGGCTTCCCCATCGAGATGACCATGGAGCTGGCCCAGGAGCACGGCCTGCAGGTGGATGTCGACGGCTTCCACGAGCGGTTTAAGCAGCATCAGCTGACATCCCAGGCCGGTGCAGAACAGCGTTTTAAGGGCGGCCTTGCGGACAACGGTGAGCAGGCCACACGTCTGCACACGGCTACCCACCTGATGCATACAGCCTTGCGCGAGGTGCTGGGCGAAGAGGTGGCCCAGAAGGGTTCCAACATTACCGCGGAGCGCCTGCGCTTTGACTTTTCCTATGGGCGCAAGATGACCCCCGAGGAGATACAGGCAGTAGAACGGTTGGTCAATGAGGCCATCGCCGCCAATGCGCCAATCCAAATGGAAGAGATGACCGTGGAAGAGGCGAAGGGACAGGGCGCCATTGGCCTGTTCGAAAGCAAGTACGGCGAGCGGGTGCGCGTATATACCATGGGCAGCTTCTCCAAGGAGATTTGTGGAGGCCCCCATGCGGACAATACGGGGGACCTTAAGTCCTTTAAGATCCTGAAAGAGGAGTCCTCTTCTTCCGGTGTGCGGCGCATCAAGGCCGTCATCGGGGAGTAAGCGTTCATGAAGCAAAGGAGCCAGCTCACGATCGTTTCGCGAGATGGCTCCTTTTGTGTTGCGGTGACTTTGTCCCCATGGGGAGTCGTGCCGGGATGATACCATGCCACGGCATCCGCGTCTGCGTTCCGGCTGATACTGCTCCTCCTATGATTGGACGCATATCAAACGGATCTTTTGCCGTCTGTCGTTGTCGCGGCTCGGCCGGCGTAGCTGGCGGCTGCGCCTCCTTAGGGTTCCTAGCCAGGCGACAGAATCCCTCGCGATCTATTGCGTGACATCAAGCGAGTATTCGTATTACTTTGTGGTGAACATCCGGGAGAAGGCCATGGTCGCGGGCATTTCCATCAGGTCTTTGGCCTGTACATAGCCCACCAACGTGCGGCCGCGACTGTCTGTGGTGGTTACCTGACGCCAGAAGGAGCCGCCGGGCACATTCTGCTTGGGTACGGCATCGATGACGATGACCGAGTTGTTGGGCAAGCGAGTGCCGGTGAACTGGCCGCCATTGGTGGCGGGTGCGGTATAGACCGGCAGATCGCCGCCGTAAGACGTCTTGATCAGGGCGCGGGAACCGCCCGCCAGATACGTGGGCCACTGGGTCTCGCTCTCCACGGGCAGGTCGTAGGTCAGCCAGGATGCGCGTGCCCAGTGCGTCCATAGTTGGGGCATGGACTCTTCCACCACGCCGTAGCTGTGGCCGCGGGCGTGCACACACTTGCCGTTGCCGGTGTAGATACCGATGTGGCAGAAAGCGCCGGTGGTGGGGTCCTTTTGCAGCAGCAACAGACCGGGCTCGTGGGGCATGGTCTCGATGGATTGCACCTCGGACATCCAGCGGCTGGCGGCGCCGATGACGTTGGTGTTCCATTCCGGCAGGATCTCCCCCTCGGAGCGGACGAGGAAGGCTTTGAACAGGCCGATGCAGTCGTATACCTCCATGCCGTCCCACTGCTTGGCAATGGTCTCCAGGGACTGTTCATAGTGGGGATACATCTTCGCGCGGTTGGCCCGGAAGTCCTTGGAGCACACGTCGCCGGTGCTGCCGTACACATAGCCGCTGCCGATGCGGCCGTTGACAAAGGACACCATCTCGCTGGCGGTGCGGGGCACCAGGGCTTCCTCGGCGGCGGGGGAGGGCTTGGGCGTGGCGCTGATAGCCGTGTCGCTGTACAGTCGGCGGGCAGTGCGGGGATCCAGGATACCGGTTTCCCGCAGACCGTTTGCGCGCTGGAAGCGCACCAGCTCCGTGTAGGTGCCCTCACCGAAGGAGGTGGGCTTACCGGCGATGTTGAAACCCAGGGAGACCAGGCGCGCCTGCATGTCCTGCACGGCCTCGCCGCGCACGCCGCGCTGCAACGGTTGGGGGGTGGTGGCAATCTGCAGTTTGGCCTGGACGGCGGCAAACTGGAACACATGCTTGGGGAAGCTGTCATCTTGTTCGCCGCTCAGTACGCGCACTTCGGTCAGGCTCATCTGTGCGTTGCCGCGCAAACGCATCCGCGTGGCACCTTCGGGCAGAGAGAAGGTCTTGGGCATGTCCTCTTCGCCATAGAACGCGTCCAGTACTTCCCACTGGCCATTTGCATACTGCTCGATGGAGACCACCGGGGCAGGCATGTGCCATATAACGTTTAATGTAGCTGCTTCTGTGGGCTTAGAGATATCTAAATACTGATTTTCGTCATCGTCACTGATCCAATTGGTGTTCGGATTGTCGTCTACGAGCAGATACAGGTCATTCGAATTGGCGCTCACAGAAAAGGAGCACAAATAAGTCATGTCTGTAACATTTTCGTAACCATCGGCCGCACCGATAGAGCAGCCGAGTAACAAGGTCACGAGCAAAACGGCCGCAGTGAGTAGACCCAGGCGAATAGCGCTTTTCATGAAGCTTCCCCCTCGAGATAATTACGGAGCTATTAACTTGCGTCCACTATATCACGAAAATGTTTCAAATGGAAGCACTTTTGTAACACTTTCTTCCTTAAAAAGAAGTTAATTAGTCTCTAAAACAACACTTAATAGTCAAATAAACGCAAAATATTGTGGCGCTCTTGGTTGTACAACGCAAGATATCCTGATAAGATAGTAGAGACAGAAGGGAGGGTGGACCATGCATCAGAGAAGTTTTTTGACATACAAAAGATGCGCCAAAGTTGCGCTGATTCTGTTGATTTCACTGGGTTTAACCGGCTGTGAGCGTGCGAGCCAAGAGGTGCCTCCTCGCCTGGCCCAAGCGGAGACGGAAATGCGTCTGGAAGTCTACTTTTTTAGCTGTGGCAAAGCCGACAGCATCCTTCTCCGGCAGGGGGAGCACGCCCTTTTGGTGGATGCTGCTACGGACCAACGGGGGGAGGAAGTGCTGGCGCGTCTGGCTTCGTTAAACGTAAAACAGCTGGATGCGCTGCTGATCACCCACGAGGACAAGGACCACATAGGCGGTGCAGACCACATCCTGAAAGCGCTGCCGGTGCAGCAAGTGTATACAGGCCGCTTTAGCGGCGACAGCAAGCAGGTAGAGGAGTTCCATGACGTCATGGCGGAGCAAAAGCGGCAGCCCACCCTCCTGTCTCTGGGGGATCACTTTACCCTGGGCCAGGCGCACGTCACCGTGGTAGGGCCCCACGGTACCAGCTATGAGCAAGAGAATGACCTGTCCTTGGTGTTGCGCGTCACGTTTGGGCAGACCGCCTTCTTGCTTACCGGCGATGCGGAAAAGCCTTCCTTATTGGAAATGATGGATGCCCAAGACGCCCAGGACATCCTTCGTGCCCAGGTGCTCAAGGTGCCCCATCATGGGCGGGCGGAGAGCGTATCCGCCGCTTTCTTCGACATGGTACAACCGCAGATAGCCATCATCTGTTGCCAGCGGGACACAAAAGACGCGCTGCCAGAGGCGACGGTGATCGCCGGCCTGGAGCGCGTGGGTGCACAGGTCTATGTGACCGGTGATGGGGAGGTGAGTGTCGTCAGCGATGGTCACAGCCTCCAAAC
>JAVBUS010000047.1:0-6171 GCA_031555125.1 Eubacteriales bacterium
AAGGCGAGGTTCATTCGATTTGGACCCCATGATTATTATCAGCGCCTGCGCTCTAAGCTCCTTGATTGGGGTGCAGGTCTCTAGGGCAACACCGCACAAATCGGGCGGTGTTGCCCTAGGATAGCCCATGGATTTGTCTGAAAAATGACGGCGCTGTGAATGCAGTGCAACAACTTGTGCGCTGCTTGCCGCCATAAAGTTTTACAAATCCGGGAAGGATTTCGGCTTTCAAACGTCATATATTACAAAATCATTTATTTTTTGCGTCAATCACGTGTACGGGAGGGATTCCATGCGCCGTATTTCGATGGGAATTGCCATCCTTTGTATTTGGATCTGTATTGCAGGAGCACCCGCAGTGGCGGAAGAGGTGTTTCCTCTGCAGGGCAGGACCCTGGTAAAGGCCATCCTGAGGGAAGGACCCAGCACCGGTACCAGGCAGGTCCAGGTGTTCAGCGCCGATGCGGAGGTCATCGTGCTGGGCCGTGTAGAGAACTGGTATCAGGTGCAGCGGAACCAATATGCGGGCTATATCCGGGAGGACTTGCTGACACTGTTAGGGCCCAGCGACGCGCTGCCCGTGTACGCCGACGCCCCCGTGTTCCCGGAGATTACGCCGGAGCCCCTGCCGGAGACCATGGCGTCCCCCACCCCGGAAGCCGTGACGCCCACCTCGGCTGTGATCGGCGGTACCCTGGGGCTGCGGATCCTGCGGCAAGGAAGCCGGGGCGATGATGTGCGCCAGTTGCAGCAATTATTGCTGCAGCGCGGATACAATCCCCGGGGTGTGGATGGTTCCTTTGGCATGGGTACATACGGCGCGGTGGTGCAGTATCAAGTTGCGCAAGGGCTGGTGGCCGACGGCATCGTAGGACCTAGCACCGCCAACGCCCTGCGCACCTCCGCCACCCCCGTCATGGTGAGCCCCCCCGCCACCGTGCAGCCCGTTGTACCCGCCGGGAGCAGGGTACTGCGCAACGGCTCCCGGGGTGAGGATGTACGCCAACTGCAACAGCGGCTGTATGAACTGGGGTATTTGGGCACCGCCCCTACCGGCAATTATCTGACCATGACCATGGCGGCGGTTCGCTCCTTCCAAGGGGCCTGCGGATTGCAGGTGGACGGCATCGCCGGCATCAATACCCAGCGGGCGCTGTACGCGGACACGGCACCGGCGATAGGCACCGTCGTGCCGGTGGCACCGGATGACACAGCGATCCCTTCCCCCACCGCCGCCCCGACCCCCGCCCCCGTGGTGTTTGACAAGCCCGCCCCTGGCACATATAAGCTGCTGCAAAAGGGTTCCAACGGCGACGCGGTGCGGCAATTGCAGCAGGCCCTGGCCAACCTGGGCTATTACAGCGGCACCATCAGCGGGACCTATGACAGCGCCACAACGGCGGCGGTCAAAGCATTCCAACAAAACAACGGCACGGGGGTGGACGGCGTGGCGGGCACCGCCACCCAGACCATCCTGTACGAGCGCACGCCCCGGCCCGCTTGGGAGGCGGCGCCCACACCGGTGCCCCGAGCCCCAGGCGTGGGCGAGATGAGCGGCCCGGCCACCAGCCAAGTGGAACTGGCACACTGGTTTAACGATGTCAAAAAGAACTACCGTGCCGGGCAGATCTACACCGTCTATGATCCGGCCACAGGCTTGGGCTGGGCACTGAAATTCTATGCCATGGGCAATCATGCCGACAGCGAGCCCCTGACGCAGCAGGATACCGACATCATGTACAAAGCCTTTGGCAACACCAACACCTGGAATCCCAAGCCGGTGTACGCACGGATGCCAGATGGGCGCTGGATCCTGGCCACCATGCACAACACGCCGCACCTGTCCGGTTCCATCAAGACAAACGGATTCGACGGCCATCTGTGTGTGCATTTTTACCGTGACATGGACGAGGTACGAAAGAACGATCCAAACTACGGCGTGCAAAACCAGAACGTGCTGCGGGCACATTGGGAGAAGATCAAGCACTGATCCGGGAAGAACGGGCAGTCGTACGCTGCGTTTAGCTCCCTGTAATCCAGCCTTTCCGTCATCTCGATTAGCGGCGCACCGGCTCGTCCATTTCTATTGCGATTCCCGACTCCAGCGGCATTACCGCTTGCCTTGCTACCGCTTTTGCGGTATCCTCTAGTCGGCGAAGGTTATTATTCACATGCTAATCTTACAACAAAAACGAGCCAAGTCGATATGACAAGGCTCGTTTTTCATTTCGCGGGTCGTCGCTACCGGGACAGCTCCCTGGTTCGCATCACGCAACCCTTATACTACCCCTCATTTGTTTTGACCCGTATCACGCATTTTTTCATCAGATCAAGAAGTCGGAGCGCAGCGTACGGCGGTACGCTAAGCGGAAAGCGACAGCGATATGGCGGAAAAGCCACAGGTTATCGCGCTTTCGGCGTATTGAGACACGCCCGTGCTGATTACGTATCCGACTGCTGCCCATGTAAGCGGGCCAGTTCCCGGGCAAAGGGCTCATCGGGCTTTTCACTTTGTCGATCGCCCTTGGCGGCCTCTGACGGGGCTTGTTTTACGGGTTCGGCCACGGTTTCTTCTGCGGCATCGTCGACGGCCTCCGCCTTTGCTTCCACCGGTTCTTGGCGGTGCGGCTTCCCGGCACGGGCAGGGGCGACAAAGGTCTCGTACAGTGCGATGTACTCTCCAGCGGAGCGATTCCAGCTGTAGTCACCCTCCATGCCTCGGCGCACCATCAGCGCCCACACATCCTTGTGCTCGCGGTAATAGCGCACCGCGCGGCTGATGCTGTTCATCATATCATGCGCGTTGTAATTAAAGAAGGTGAAGCCGTTCCCCTCGCCGGTGAACTTATTGTAGGACAGCACCGTATCCCGCAGACCGCCGGTCTCCCGGACGATGGGGATCGTGCCGTAGCGCAGAGAGATCATCTGGGACAGGCCACAGGGCTCGAACAGGGAAGGCATCAGGAACATATCCGACCCGGCGTATACGCGATGGGCCATGCGGTGATCCATGGCAAAGCGCGCCGCCACGCGCCCGGGGAAGGCTCCTTCGGCCCAGGAGAACAGGTCGGTATACTTGGCATCGCCCAGTCCAAGCACGGCGATCTGCACACCCTGATCCATGATCTCCCGAATGACATAGTCGATCAAATCCAGTCCCTTTTGGTGGGACAAGCGCGTGACCAAGCCGATCAGCGGCGCGTCGGGATCCACGTTGAGGCCCAACTCCGCTTGGAGCGCGGCCTTGTTCTTCGCCTTGTCCGAAGGATCGGCGGCAGAGAAGGGCGCTTCGATCAAAGGATCCCCGGCGGGATTGTATTCCTCGACGTCGATGCCGTTGAGGATGCCGGTGAGTTGCCCCGCACGGGCCCGGAGCAAACCATCCAGCCGCTCGCCATAATAGGCGGTCTGGATCTCCTCCGCATAGCTGGGGCTCACGGTGGTGATGGCATCGGCATAGACCAAACCTGCCTTCAGGTAATTGGCGCAGCCATAACACTCCAGCTTGTCATTGGTGAACAGGTCGTCCCCCAGGCCCAGGGTATCCTGCACCGGCTTGATACCAAAGACGCCCTGATACTGCAGATTGTGTACCGTGACGATGCTGCGGATGGCGTTGTAGAAGGGCACATGGGCGTACTGAATCTTGTGCAAGGCGGGCACCATGCCGCTCTGCCAATCGTTGCAGTGTAGGATGTCGGGCTGAAAATTCAGCCGGGGCAACATGTCCAGCACCGCGCGGCTGAAGAAACCGAAGCGCTCGAACTCGTCCCCGCCCAGGCCATACACATAGGGCCTGGAAAAGTAAAACTCATTGTCGATAAAGTAAAAAGTAACGCCTTGATGCACCAGGGAACGTACGCCGCAGTACTGGCGACGCCAACCCAGCTCCACCTCAAACTCGATCTCCAGCTTCATTTGGCTGCGCCACTGCTCGCCGATCTGCGTATACAGCGGCAACACAACGCGGACATCGATACCCCTGGCCTTCAGCTGTGGCGGCAACGCGCCCGCCACATCGGCCAGTCCGCCGGTTTTGACAAACGGTACACACTCGGAGGCGGTGAACAAGACTTTCATAACGGTCGTACCCCTCTCGTGCAAGCGATGAACGCCCGCACCGTTTACTCCCCCTGTCCCGGCCAGGGAGGCGATTAGATCACCACGTCCTTCGCGATGACGATGGGATAGGCGGCAGGCCCGATCAGTCGACCCTTGCGCTTGATGACGGCCTGCTTATCCAGGATGCAATGATCCAGTTCCGCATCGGCCTGCACCTCGGCATCCTGCATGATCACGCTGTTGCGTACCACCGCGCCCTTGGCCACGCGCACGCCACGGAACAGCACACTGCCGATGACGGTCCCCTCGATGATGCAGCCGTCGGCCACCAGTGAATTGGTCACCGACGCGCCCCCCACATAGCGGGTGGGCATGTCGTCGCGGAGCTTGGTGTAGATGGGATAATCCGGATCAAACAGCTCACTGCGCACCTGACTATCCAGCAGATCCATGTTGAAGCGGAAATAATCCTGCACCGACTGAATGCGCCAGGCGCGCCCCTTGTGCTCGTAGCCATAGACCCGCAGCTCCCCAGAGTGGACGGCGTGCTGGATCACGGCCCGGGTAAAGTCGTGCTGACCGTCCGCCGCCCGCTGATCCACCAGGAAGCGGAGCAGTTCCCGCTTCATCAGGCACACCTCCATCATGGCGTGCTCCCGGGTGGGGGTACGGGGGTCAATCTCCATGGCGGTAATGCGCCCCTCCTCATCGGTGGAGAAGTAGCCGTTTTCGCTGCCCTCGACCCGGCGGCGCAAAGCGGGATCGTCGCTATAGAGCAAGGTTATGTCCGCGCCCTTGGTCACGTGGGCCTGCAGCATATCACTAAAGTCCACGTTGAGGATGGTATGGCTGGTGGTCAGCACCACATACTCCTGCCGAGAGCGGCGAAGGTAGCCGGTATTGGAATGGATGGCATCGATGAGGCCGGTATAGACGCCCACATTTTCCCTGGTCAGGAAGGGCGGCAGGATCACCAGGCCATTGTTTTTGCCGTGCAGATCCCATTCCTTTCCGCTGCCCAGGTGATCCATCAGGGAGTGGTAGTTCTTTTGCGTGATGACACCGACGTTGCGCACGCCGGAGTTGACCAGGCTGGATACCTGGAAGTCGATGACGCGATAACGGCCGGCCACCGGCAACGCCGCCACAGCCCTGGCCATGGTCAGCTCGCGCAGGCGGGCGTCGTTTTCGCCCGTATAGATCAAACCCATGACATCCTTCATGGTTGCATCCTCCCTTACATCGCCGTAGCAAATCGCAGTCCTTGCCCCCCAAGGCAACCGCTTACGTGGGCGTGTCCGCGTCCACCTGCATCCCAGCCTTCACCACCGCGCCCGGTGCCAGCACCGCATTGGGGCCGATCACCGCGATGTCGCCGGTCTCCTCGCCAATGATGCACCCCGCACCGATGACCGCGTCCTCGGCTACAATGGCGCGGCGCACCTGGGCACCCCGGGCGATGGTGGCGCGGGGCATGACCACCGCGTCTGCTACCGTGGCGCCTGCCTCCACCCGGACACCGGCAAACAGCACGCTGTGCCGCACTTCGCCAAAGACCTGACAGCCCTCGGTCATCAGGGTATCGATGACCTGTCCGCCGGGCGCCACATAATGGGGCGGCATGCCGGGATTGCGGGCATAGATGCGCCAGCGTTTGTCGTACAGATCGATGGGCATGGGCTGCTGGATCAGGTCCATGTTGGCCTCCCACAGGCTCTCGATGGTGCCGACATCCTTCCAGTACCCATCAAAGGCATAGGCAAACAAGGATTGTCCGTCGGCCAACATGGCAGGAATGATGTTCTTGCCAAAGTCGTTGGAGGACTTGCTATCCTTTTCGTCCGGGATCAGGTATTGCTTCAGCTTGGCCCAGGTGAACACATACACACCCATGGAAGCTTTGTTGCTTTTGGCGTGCTTGGGCTTTTCCTCAAACTCGACGATGCGGTTCCCCTCGTCGGTGTTCATGATGCCAAAGCGGCCCGTCTCTTCCCACGGCACCTCCAGCACGGCGATGGTAACATCAGCCTGCTTGCGGGTGTGATAACTGACCATGGCGTTATAATCCATTTTATAAATGTGGTCGCCGGACAGCACCAGCACATACTC
>JAVBUS010000185.1:0-6691 GCA_031555125.1 Eubacteriales bacterium
ACCGGGTGATGGAGCGCCCCTCCTTTGCACAATCGACAGCCGTGCGCTGATGGTTTGTGCTGTCCGTTTTCTATGCGCTTGCGGACAGGATCAGTGCCTCCGACTTACAGGGCGAAATCCTGTACATTTCTATTCATAAAAAATGAATGAAGATGCGCCCCGAAGGCTTCGAAAGGGCGATCGGAAAGCCCTTTCGTCGCCCGTGAGGGCGAAATCCCTGCTCAAACAGGGAGTGTTTCGCTCCCTGAGGAGAGCGACTAGGGCTTTGCGGTCGCCCTGGACCTTCGCAGCGCCGCTCTCAAAAGTAAATGATTCCACCCTGCTCCGACTTAGGTAGGCATTTCCTAACTGCGGCATTTGTGCTATAGTATAGAAGGCCGCTTATATGTTGCGCGAGATGAGGTTTAGCGGGTGAAGAAAAAAGTGCCGTGGGGCATCCTCTGTTTCCTGATGTTGGTGGCTGCCCTGCTGGTGTTTGCCGGGAACTTCGTTTTTGAGACAGCGGTACTGCGTGCCCATGGGAGCACGGCCGAAGCTTCCGTTACATTGCCGGATGCCTGGATGGCAGACCATCGCGCCAAGACCTGGACGCTTGTCTCAGCGGATGAACTGACGTTGCACGCAGTCTTTGTCCCTGCAAACCAACCCACGGATCGGACCGTCCTACTGATCCACGGATATGGTGCCAGCGGTAGCGACATGGACGTGTTCGTCCGGATGTATGTGGAGGAATTGGGGTTTAACGTGCTTCTGCCCGACTGCCGCGCCCACGGGCAAAGCCAAGGCGATATGATCGGCTTTGGCTGGCTGGATCGGCTGGATATGCTGCGCTGGGTAGACAGAATTCAGGCGGAACGGGGCCCCCGGGAGCGCATCCTACTCCACGGACTGTCCATGGGAGGCACCACCGCCATGATGATGACCGGTGAGCGGTTGCCTTCCAATGTGCTAGCCGTTGTGGAAGACTGCGGATATAGCACGCTGGTGGGGGAGCTGGCACACCAGATGTGGCAACTGTACAAACTGCCGTCCTTTCCGATCCTGAACATTGCCGGACTGATTTCTACGGTGCGGGCGGGGTATGCTTTTGAGGACGCTTCCGCCGTGGCCCAGTTGGAAAAGAATCATCTGCCCGTGCTGTTCATCCATGGCGAGGCCGATAGGTATGTGCCCTTTGCCATGCTGGAGGAGGTCTATCAGGCCACCCGGGGCGACAAGTACCGATACACCGTCCCCGGCGCGGAACACGCCGAGGCATACCGCACCGATCCCCAGGCATATACCCGGGCGGTGCGTGAATTTGTGGAGAAATACATCGCCCCGTGACAAAGGAGGAGACGTAGTGGAACGCAATATCGGGTACCCCGCCGCCATGGTGGATGGCGTGCAAGTGCGCGTCGGGTGGGCGCAAGTCGATGTGATCCATGCCGATACCCAGGAAGTGCAGGCCGTCATTGCCGGGGATGCACGCTCCGCAGGGGAACTGAATATCCGTCACGAAAACGGCAAGCTGGTGGTGGAACAGCCCCAGTACGGCATGCTCAACTTTGACAGCAAGTGGCTGCAGATCTGCCTGCGGGTTCCGCAAACATGGTGCGGTGGCATCGGGCTGACCACCATCTCCGGCGCGGTGACCCTGCGGGGCATCCGGGGCACGCAGATCACGGTGGAAACGGTGTCTGGGGCCATTCATGTGGACAACGTGCAGTGCGAGCAGCTCACCATGTACGGCATTTCCGGCGGATTGCAGGCCACGCGCCTGACCGGCAAGGGGCTTAAGATCCGCAGCGTGTCCAGCGCTGTGGCGCTGTACGCCACGGCCTTTGAGGAGATCCGGGCCACCACCGTCAGCGGACGGGTGATGCTGGACTTCCTTGCGCCCTTCCGTAGCCTGGACATGCAGACCGCCACCGGCGATGTGTGCATTCAGCTCCCGGGCGGTCGGGCGGAGGTGGGCTTCCGATCCGTGACGGGTAAACTCTCTGCCGAGGGTTTCTCCGGCGGAGACGGCGCGCCCAGGATCCAGGTGACCACGCTTTCCGGCAACGTTTCGTTGGCGGATAGCGCAACGGCATAAACAATTAGAATACGGAGGCGTAGCATCATGGCAAGAGGTGGATTTCCGGGCATGGGCGGCCCTAACATGCAGCAGCTCATGCGGCAGGCGCAAAAGATGCAACAGCAGATGGTGGATATCCAGGAGCAGTTGGATGCCAGGGAGTACGAGGCCAGCGCGGGCGGCGGTATGGTCACCGTAAAGGTCAGCGGCAAGCGCGAGGTACTGTCCCTGACCATTGATCCCCAGGCAGTGGATCCCGAAGACGTGGACATGTTGCAGGACATGGTGATGGCGGCGGTCAACGAAGCGTTGCGCAAGGGTGAGGAAACCCGCGAAACCGAAATGAGCAAAGTACAGGGCGCTGCCGGATTGGGTGGCATGTTCTGATTATGGCGGATCAAATTGAGCCCATTGCGCGTATGACGGCGCAGTTGGCGCGGCTGCCGGGCATCGGCCCCAAAACCGCCCAGCGCCTGGCGTACTATATCGTAGCCCAGCCGGAGGAGCAGGTGCGGGAGTTGGCCGCTGCCATTTGGCAGGGGCGGCAGCGCATCCGCTTTTGTTCGGTATGCGGCAATTATACCGCCGAGGATCCATGTCAGGTCTGCGGTGATCCCAGGCGGCAAAACGGTATCCTGTGCGTGGTGCGGGATCCCCGCGACGTTGCGTCCATCGAGCGTATGCGTGACTATCACGGTGGCTATCATGTGCTGCATGGCACCATTTCGCCCATGGACGGCATCGGCCCGGAGGATATCCGCATCCGCGAACTGCTGGCACGGGTAGGCACCCAGGACGTGCAGGAGGTCATCTTGGCCACCAATCCCGACATCGAAGGGGAGGCCACCGCGGCCTATATCGCCCGCCTGCTCAAGCCCATGGGCATCAAGGTAACACGCATTGCCCACGGACTGCCGGTGGGGGGCGACCTGCAATACGCGGATGAAGTCACGCTGGCAAAGGCCATCGAAGCCCGCCGAGAAATGTGAAGCATTTCCCGGCATTCTTTTTTCACCCTTTGGTATGAACCGCATACCCTATGCGTAAGCATGAATACGGTTCTACTGATGCAGTGAAAGAGGATGAGAGAGATGCGCAAGGTTCACAAAAGGGTTCTGTTGGCCGCGGTGCTGGTGTTGGCACTGTTGCTGGTGTGCGGCTGTACCTCCAATGCGCCGCCTGCGCCCACCGCCGGCCCCACCGTCGCAGCCACGGCCATGCCGGAGGCCACCATGGCCGCCGCAGGCCCCACGGCTGCCCCGGATGTCCAGGCCAATGCCGACATGCTTACCATTACCGTGGATGGAAAGACGCTCACCGACAAGGGGATGGTGCGGGAGGACGGCGAGGCATGGCTGCCCCTGGAAGCCGTGGCCAAGGCCATGGGCTACAGCGTGCAAAAGACCCCGGCTACCCCGGCGGACGGCAATAACGAATGGACCCTGACCATGCAAGGACAGGCCACTGGGGTCGTCAAAGTGGTGTTCACCCTGAAGGAGATGGCCCTGAGCGATATCAAGATCAGCAAGGGAGAGTCCGTGGTGACGCTGGAAAATCCGCTGACCATGCAGGACAACACCCTCTATGCTGCGGAAGCGGTGTTCACCCAGACCATGGGCGCCCAGGTCACCGTGGACGCGGCGGGCGGAAAAATCACCGTGGACAAGGGCGCTCCCAATCCGTAACCCCGCAGTCGATAAACCAACATGCCGGGCATCACCGTGGCCGCGGAGCGCATGCGCTTTCCGCGGCTATGGACTTTTTGGTGCAAATGGGGTAAGATCAGTACAGCACATAGGTTGGAGGCGGCATATGCTCCGTTTTTATTTTGGCGTCATGGGCTCCTCCAAAAGCGCCATGCTGCTTATGCAGCGATACAATTACATCGAGTTGGGTCACTGTGTCGCCCTGGTCAAGCCCGCCATCGATACCCGGGTGGGACGGGAGATCGTCTACTCCCGGGTGGGGCTCAAGGCCCACGCCGACATCCTGGTGGAGACCGACACCGACATCGTGGAGCAGATCCAGTGGTTCGAGGCGGCCCAGGGCCGCCGGCTACAGCATATCTTTGTGGATGAGGCCCAGTTTTTGACGGAAAAGCAGGTGCTGGCGCTGGCCGACATCGCCCCGGAGGTGGATGTTCACTGTTATGGACTGAAGACCGACTTCTTGGGCAATTTCTTTCCCGGTTCTCAGGCGCTTCTGCGGTTTGCCGACGTGTTGCAGGAGGTGGAAGCCAGCCTGTGCTGGTGCGGTGCCAAGGCGCTGATGAACACCCGGGTGGATGCCCACGGCACTGTGATCAAAGAGGGGCAGCAGGTCCTTATCGACGACGGGACGCAGATCGCCTATGTGGGCCTGTGCTACCGCCACTGGAAGCTGGGTATTTCCCAGCCCAAGGTCGCCGTGCCCAAGGGCAAGCGTGCAGCAGCCCGTCGGTAGCGTCTCCTAACGCTTGGGCATTTCTTCACGGCCTGATACTGCTCCACGTTTGATCGGACGCATAAGGCGCAAAATCCTTGAAACTTGCACTTCCTCCACTTTGAAACACGCCCTAGTCAGGCGGCAAAACCCTGGCGATCTATTGCGCGACATCATACGGGGACCAGTAAGCTTTTGTCGATACCCTGACCGCGACAGCGGTCTTTTTATATTTTCCCACCCCGTTGTACACACTACGTCCAGGACATGGACGCAAAGGAGTGCAACACATGGGCATACAAGCGATTATCATGGCGGGGGGCGAAGGGACGCGGCTGCGTCCACTGACCTGCGGACTGCCCAAACCGATGATGCCGGTGCTGGATGCGCCGGTCATGCAGTATACCCTGGAACTACTGCGCCGTCACGGCATCCGTGAGGCAGGGGCGACACTGTTTTACTTGCCGGAACACATTCGGCAGTACTTTGGTGACGGCGGTGCCTGGGATCTTTCTCTTCGCTATTGGGAAGAGGAAAAACCGGTGGGCACCGCGGGCAGTGTGCGCCAGGCCCTGGACGTGCTGGAAGATACCTTTATGGTATTGTCCGGGGATGGGCTCACCGATTGCGACCTTGGGGCGGCGCTGGATTTTCATCGGAGGCAGGGGGCTTTGGCCACCTTGGTCATGAAGCGCGTACCGGTACCGCTGGAATATGGCGTGGTCATCACCCGGGGTCAGGGACAGATCGAGCGCTGTGTGGAAAAGCCGGGCTGGGGCGAGGTCTTTAGCGATACCGTCAACACCGGCATGTACATCCTGCAAAAGGAGGTGCTGCAGCGGGTGCCTGCCGATGCGCCTTTTGACTTCGGCCGGGATCTGTTCCCGCTGCTGGTGCAGGAAAAGCAGCCCATCTATGGTTGGGTGATGGACGGGTACTGGTGCGACATCGGTAACCAAGAAGCCTATGTGCAGGCCCAAATCGACCTGTTGGAGGGCCGGGTGAACCTGCCGTTGTCCATTGAGCCGGATGGCCGGGGGAACTATATTTCACCCCATGCGCGGATGTCTGCGGATGCGCGGGTGGATGGGCCGTGCTGGGTGGGGGCCGGTGCCCGGATCGATGCGGGGGCGAGCCTGGGCCTGCATGCCATCGTGGGCCCGGATGTCCACGTGGAGACCGGCGCATCGGTGAAGCAGTCGGTGCTGTGGCGTGGTGCCCGCATCGGCACCCGCGCCCAGGTGCGCGGCGCGGTGGTGGGCCAGGGGGCGGTGGCAGGCGCCCAATCGCGTCTGTTTGAGGGCAGTGCCCTGGGGGACGGCAGTTCTTTGGGCCCCCGGGGGCAACTGGCGCCCGCCGTCAAGGTATGGCCGGGGAAACACATTGATGAGGAAGTGCAGCTGCGAGCCAATCTGGTATGGGGCGAGGGTACCCGGTGGATCGTGGACGGAAGCGGGGTCGTCGCCCACACGCCGGAGCAGGCGGCCATGCTGGGCGCCGCGTGGGCCCGGGCTGTCAAGGCCGACGAAATGGCCCTGATGCATGCCACCAACCCTACGGCCCGCGCCCAGTACGCCGCCGTCAGCGCCGGGCTGATCGCCCAAGGGGTGCGTGTGACGTTGCTGGGGGAGGGCACGGTGCCCATGCTGCGCAGTGTTCAGCGCATGCTATCCCTGCCCGCCGGTATATACGTACACGATACGCGCCTGGAGATGACCGAGGCCATGGGGTGTGCACCGGGCCGCGCATTGCAACGGTCGTTAGAGACCCTAACGGTGCGACAGGATTTTCCTCAGCCCTTTACCCGGGCGGCGGTATCGCCCCGGGTGGTGGTGGATGCCCAGACGTTCTACATTGGCGCACTGGCTGCCCGGGCTGACAGCGCGGCACTGGCGGCGTACGCGCCCCGGGTGGCGGTGTTTGTCCACGATGCCCAGCAGGAGGCGTTGGCCCGGCAGCTGGCGGAGGCTTTGCATTTGCCCCACGTCCGCGTCAGTCACCAAGGCCCTGTGCAGGTGGAGAGCTACGAAGTGGGCTTTTTGCTCAGCGCGGATGGGGAAAGCATCGCCGTGTTCGATGCCCAGAGCATGCCCGGCGAAGGGGAGCAAGCGCTTTTACGGTATGATGTGCTGTTGGCCGGCGGTGTCCGGGAAGTGCTGGCGCCTACACATGCCCCCGGCGCTCTGGAGCAGATGGTTCAGGCGGGCCGGG
>JAVBUS010000271.1:0-8053 GCA_031555125.1 Eubacteriales bacterium
GCCGGGAAGATCGCGCTGGATCAGCACATACCCCGCCATGGAAGAAAACAGCACCTGCAAGAACGTGGCCGTAAGGGATACGAGCCAAGAGTTGCCGAAGGCGCGGCCCAAGCTCTGCTGGTTCCAAATCGTGGTGTATCCCTCGACGGTAAAGGTCTTGGGGACCAGGGTGATGCCCGGGGCCATGGCGTCATAGGCCGTGGACAGCGATACCGCCAGCACGTTGAGCATGGGGATGATCATCACCAAAAAGACGACGACCAACACCAGGCTGTTAACGCCGCGCTGCACCGGCGTCATCTCGTTGCGAAAGATGCGCGATGTCCGGCCTACATGATTCATTCTCTGCGTCATCGTGCTTTCCTCCTTAATAGGATGCATCCCGGTCATATTTCGCCAGCCGCCGTACCACCGTGGAGATGGCGAAGGTCGCCACCAGCACCACCGTGGCCGCCGCCGTGGCCTTGCCTACCTTAACGCTCTTGATGCCCTCTTCGTAAATATACAGCAGCAACGTGCGGATCTCATCCTTGATGGCAGGGCGCTCCATGACAAACACCTGATCAAAGTTGCGTAACACGCCGGTGGCACCGATGACCAGCAGCGTTTTGAGCGTGGGCAGCAGTTGCGGCAGGATGATGTACCGGATCTGTCGCATGCGGGTAGCGCCATCGATACGCGCCGCCTCAAATATGCCCGGATCTATGGATACCACACTGGCCAGCAGCAGCACCACAAAGTAGCCCGACTGCTTCCAGGCGTTTGTGAACAAGATGATGGGACGGCCCCATGCCGCCGTAGTGAAAAAGCCGATCTTATGCAGGCCCAGTGCCTCCAGCCCGGTGTTGACCATACCGTTGTGGGACAGCACAAAAATCCACAGGCCGCCCACCACCGTCCAGGAGAACAGGTACGGTAGGAAGGTCACCGTCTGGATGGCCGACTTGATGTATCGGTTGCGCACCTCGTTGACGCACAGCGCCAGCACTGTGGCCGTAGCCAGGTTGATCAGCAGCGACGAGGTGCCCACCACCACGGAGTTCACAAAGGCCATGCGAAAGTATTTGTCCGCAAAGATGGTCTTGTAGTTGTCCAGGCCGTTAAAGAGGGGGGTGCCCAGCATCCGCTCCTTTTGAAAGCTCTGGATGATGCCCAATACCATAGGATAAAAGGAAAAGATAGCGAAGTACACCAGCACCGGCAGGATCATAGCGTAAATGCTCTTGTACTGCCAAAGCCTGCGGTAAAAACGCTTGTTCAAAATTTTCCCTCCTGTCTGGGGGAATGATCTCGGGGCAAGGCGTTGGCCTTGCCCCGATGCGTTACCTTATTCGGTGATTCGCGGGATCACATCACGATGCCGAGGTCCTTGAGTTCACCCTGCATCGCGGCCACGCCGTCGGTGGCGGTCATGGTGCCGTTGATGATCTGGGTGGCATACTTGGCCACGATGTCGCGGGCCTTGGCGGTGTTGATGTCGGTCAGCTCGATGCCGGCATAGGGCAGGTATTCCATGGCCTTTTCGAAACCGGGGTTCCATTCCACGGGGTTAACATACTTGCGGCTGGTAGGCACCGGTGCGCCGTGGTCCTTGGCGTGGGCGATACCGGTCTCGGTCAGCGTGATCTTGTCGCCCTCGCGGGTCCAGTCGTTGCCTTCGATGCCGATGGACAGCAGCTGGCCGCCCTCTTGGGTGGCGAAGAACTCCAGGATCTTAAATGCGCCTTCCGGATTGGCTGCGTTGACGGGGATAGCCCAGATGGAGGGATTGCCGCGGGCCAGCATGTAGTCCCCGCCCTCAGCCTTGGTGCCCGGCAGCGGATACGCTTCGTACTGGGCAGGATACAGTTCCTTGACATTGACGTTATACAGGCCGCACCATGCCGCCCAGTCCACCACCAAGCCGGTCAGGCCGGTATTGAACTTGTTGCGCATGTCCTTGGTCTCGTTGGTCAGGCAGTCGGGATCCAGCAGGCCTTCGGCATACAACTTGGCCATCCACTCCCACACCGGGATGGACGCTTCGCTGGCCACGGGCATGGTGATGGTGCCGTCATCCTTTTTGACCAAGCCGCACTTGATCCCCACAGAGGAGAACCAGGGCTGCAGGTCATGGAGACCCTTGATGTGGGTGCTGAAGGGATAGAAGCCGTCGCCGCCCACGCCCTTCATGGCCGTGAACGCCTGATAGTAGCCCTCCAGGGTCGGAACGATGGCATCCGGATCCACACCGGCCTTGGCGGCCAGCACCTTGTTGATGATGGGCAGCTTGTGCACCTCGGTCTTGTTGAAGGCGCCCCAGATGCGGTCGGCAACCTTTAGTTGGTCCCACTCCTCGGTGGGCACTACTTCGGCATCACCCAGGATGGCGGACGCGGCGATCATGTCCGTCAGATCGGTGAGCGCCCCTTGCTCTTGCAGGGAGTACAACTGATCGATGCTGATATAGATCAGGTCGTATTGCTCCCCGGCGTTGAGCTTTTGCATCAGCACATCGCCGTAGTTAGACGCGGGCTTTTCCATAGTGACGTTGCCGTCCACCAGCTTGCTCAGCTCCTGCGCAAACAGGGTCATTTCGGCCTCGTCCTTGCCACCGGTCACATTGGTCAGGATCTTTACATCGCCGATTCCCTCGGCGGTGGCCGCCACGATACCCATGGACAGCAACATGAGCGTAGCTAACAACAGCGCCAGCAGTTTTTTCATGATGACTTCCTCCTCCTATGCGCGCACGGGGTGCCCGTACGCTTTTTCTGGCCCGAGTATAGCACAAGGCGCCGAGAAATTCTATGGATACCAGCTATTTCTCATGGTTCCTTTTTGTGTGTTTTGGGAGGCTGCCGTTGGGCTCGATGCTTGATTCCCCTGGTTTTTTCTCCTTCATGCCACTGACTCGTTGCAAGCAAAAGATATGTTTGGTATAATGGAAACGAGGTTTTTCGCGTTTGCTTTGCATATCATCTGCTGCGGAGGTGTCTCGTGGACGGCGCATCCTTCTTATATGAGAAAATATATCGCGACCTCTGCGAACAGATCGTGTCCGGCCAGCTGGTCCCCGGCAATCGCGTTCCCACCGAGGCGGAGCTGGCTGCCCGGTACCAGGTCAGCCGCATCACCAGTAAGAAGGCACTGACCCTGTTGGCGGAAAAAGGGCTGGTGATCCGTCGCAGGGGCGCAGGCACCTTTGTGGCGCCCCAAGCCCCGGATGACAAGATCTACACCCCCTTGCGGGATGCCGATGATGCCCCGTCTCCCCGCCGCCTGGGTGTGCTGATGGAGGACCTGGGCGAGAGCTACTCGCTGAGCCTGTTCTATGAGCTATCCCGGCACATCGGCGAAGCCGGATTCCAGATGTGCCTGGGTGTCTCCTTTGGGGATCAGGCCAAGGAGCGCGTGGTGCTGCGGCATCTGCTATCCCAACAGATTCAAGGGCTGCTGATATTGCCCGCTCACGGTGCGTATTACAACACCGATCTGCTGCGCATCGTGCTCAATCACTTCCCGGTGGTGTTGCTGGATCGTCCGCTGCACGGCATCCCGGCCCCCAGCGTCACATCGGACAATACGGTGGGCGCACGAAAGCTGACCGAGCTGCTGATCGGACAAGGCCATCAACACATCGGATTCATTTCCACTGATTTTAGCGAAGCCATCTCCCTGGAGAATCGCCGCAACGGCTACCTGCAGGCACTGCGCAGTCGCAATTTGGCCGACTGTCCTCCCTTGATTCTACCGAAGCTGGTTCGATTCGAGAGCGCTGCGCACCTAGCCACCGCCGCGCCCATCGCGCCCGCCGAGCAGCACACCATTGCCGCCTGGCTCCAAGAGAATCCGCACATCACCGCAGTGGTCGGCTCCGAGTATGGGGTAGCGCACTTGGTACAGCGGGCCGCCGCGGTCATCGGTCGCCGGGTGCCACAGGACCTGGCCATCTGCTGCTTCGATGAGCGGTACGGGTACCTGGGCGAATACCAATTCACCCACATCAAACAGGATGAAGCCGCCCTGGCGAAAAAGGCCGTGGAGGTACTGTTGTCCATGTTGGCGGGCACCAACATGCGCAGACAAAGCCATGTGGTGCCCACGCGGCTATTGGTGGGCGGGACGACGTAACCGCGGAGCAGGGGATGCACAAAATTCAAACTGCCATGCAGAAATCGGAGGCATTATGGAAGATCTGGACGCACTATACAAAAAACTAATGTTGCCAAAGTTCGCAAGCAAGTTGCTGGTGGCCAAGCCCCAGGACTGCACCTTGCTGGACGCCGCGGGGTTTGACACCGTTCCGCAGACAAAGGTATACGATCTGGTGTTTCAGTTTGTGTTCAGCTTGGACGCCATGGAACAGGCCATTCGCGAGACGGCGGCCCGGGGCCTGATCCCGCAGGGCGGTTATCTGTACCTGGCCTATCCCAAAAAGCACAACAAGCGATACAAGGACGTCATCGACCGGGACGATATCATCGAACGCTTTGACTTGGCCGAGGGCAATGGTTTCATAGGCGACACCCCCATGAAGTTCAACAAGATGGTAAGCCTGGACGACACCTTTACCGTGATAGGCTTGAAGCGGGATGATCAGCGAGTTACCAAGACCCCCACGGTAAGTGCCTGCGTGGCGGACTATATCGAGCGCATCCCGGATCTGCGGGATGCCCTGGCCCATCGGCCAGAGATATTGGCGTTGTATGACGGCCTGCCCTACGGCTATCAAAAGGACTGGGCGCGGTACGTGTACAGCAGCCGCACCGACGCAACCCGGGAGAAGCGGCTGCTGGAGATGGCCGATATTTTACTGGCAGGGTATAAAACCAAGGCTTTGTATCGGCAAGGGAAGATGTAATCCTACTCCTCATTCGATTGGACGCACATCACGCGGACCTTTTGCCGTCTGTCGCTGTGGCGGCTCAGTCAGCATAACTGCCGCATAAAGGCACCCGTCCGCTAGACAGAAACACTCTTGGTAGCGGCGCTGCGAAGGTCCAGGGCGATCGCAAAGCCCTGGTCGCTCTCCGCAGAGAGCGAAACGCTCCCTGTTCGAGCAGAGACTTCGCCCTGAAAAAGGCACCCGTCCCCTTGACAGAAACACAGCCAGAACGGCGGTAGCGCCGGCTCCTGGGCTTGCTGCTTTTTTCCTTTATGCGCGCCAGCAAGCCCCTGCCCCGACGGTTACCTCTTGCACCCCTTGCCCCGGGCACAGTGCCGACAGATCCACCCGGAAGGTGCGGGTCCGCTCCGCCTCGTTCCACAGCGTAAAATGATCTGCGGCGTATTCGTACCGCACCCGATGGGCATCCACCTGCACACTGCCGTAGGTAACCAAGCGCGGAGCAATCACCAAGTCCACATCCAACCCGCAAGCGATGCCCAAATAATCGTGGACCAGTACCCAGGTGAACACACAAGGGTATTCGTAGTAATAGGGTGCTCCATGCCAGTTTTTCTCATCTGCGTAATACACATGGTTCATGTCGTATCGCTCGCCCATGCGGTAGCCATCCAGCGCGGCCTGCTCCGCCACCCTGTGAAGCTGCGCCGCCAGCACATCCCCACGGCCCAGGTGCGCCCAGTAGGCAGCATCCCAGCACCAGTAGCGCCCGGCAGCGCACAGATCGTACGGCCCGCCGCTACCGATCTCGCTGTCGCTATAGTCCGCGATGCAGGGTGACAAAAAGGTAGGAAAGCGCTGCAACTCGCCAAAATGCTCGTCTATCAAAGCCCGCACTGCCTGCGCCTGTTCCGGCGAGGCAGCCCCAAAAAGCACCGGCAGGCTGTTGGCCAGCAGATGGATATGATCGTGCACCTGTCCGCTTCTGTCCACCCAGTCCACAAATCGCTTGTGCTCCGGATCCCAAAAGCCATCGGGCAGAGGTTTCACCATGGTCTGTGCCACACGATCGGCCAGCGCGGTAAACCGTTGTACTTGCGCTTTTTGGCCCAGCACGCCCTCCAATTCCGCCAACAGGCGCAACCCGTTCACCGCCATCCCGGCGGACATACATTCTCGTCCATCCTTGATCACCTGATCCTCGTAATACACGTCGGACCATAGCTTGCCGTTGCGATCCGTCAGGTGCTCCAGCAGCGAGGCGGCCCCTTCCAGATCATCGATATGGTTGCGCAACCATGCTTCATCCTTGGTGGCCGCGAAGTACAGCCACGCGGTTTCCAATATCTCCACATTCCCGGTGATCAGGAACATTTCCGCGTTTTCCTTGCGGTCGAAGCTGTCCCGGCGCACGTGGTACTCCCGGTCGCCATTGGGCTGCAGGGCGCAGGGGTTGCGCCACAACCCTGTGGGGTCCTCCGCCATCAACCGGAACTGCAGGCCCATCATCCGCGCCACCAGGTCCAGCTCACATTGCCCAGTGAGCGCCAGGCGCCCCTTGCACTGGAACTCATGATCCACGTCGGGATAGGTCCCGGCGTACTCCCCCGGCTGCAGGGTACTGACCACGTAACCGGTACCCAGGGGATAGCTGTGCGCATCGGTGTTCTCAATGACCGAGGGCAGCAGCGTATCCCAATAGAAATGGGCGTAGGTTTGTGCCAACACATCGCCGCCATCAAAGTCCAAGGCAATGCGCTGGCCCAGGATGTTGCACGCTGGGCGGGCCACGTACAAACGCAGGGTATACACCCCGGCCTCCAGCGTCACTACCACGCCTTCCGGTGTGTTCTTGGCCCCCTTATTTCCTGAACCGCTGATGCAGACGGCGTTGCGCGTCCCCTGCGCCGGCAGGACCCACAGGTGTGCGTCGCAGCGGATTTCTGTGGTACGCGCAGACAGGCACAGGGTACGCAGGCCCTCCGCGGAGGTCTTGACGCCAGCCACCTGGGACGTCGCAAATGTCAGTTCGGCGCCATGTTCGGTGGTCAGGACAAAATCCTCCCGGCCGCGCTGTGTCAGCATCGCCCCTGTCAGCACAAAGGGCAGCGTGCCGTAATGATCCGTTGTGGGTTGCATGGTATCCTCCTCAACACCCGTCCCTGCGGGCAGATCCATATGATGCACCGATTATACCCCGCTTTGCCAGGTGACGCAAGGCCCTGGCAATCCTACGGTGTTCAGACAGACCGCAATCTGCTATACTGATGATCGCAACCCCATCACGCATGAAGGAGTGGCTGCCTTGCCCAAAGCCAAACAGCGAAAAAACAAGAGTGTCATCGTTCGCCGACCCAATCGCGTCATCTATGCCATCGCCGCCGCCATCGTCACGTTTTTGCTCAAAGCCATCTATCGCATCAAGGTAGACACCTCCGCCATCAACGACCTCCGGCCGCCCTATATCTTACTGTGCAATCATATTTCCAACATCGATTTTCTGATCGGGGCCTCGGCCATGTATCCGCAAAGGCTGAATTTTATGACCGCCGCACTGTACTTTCAAAACCCGCTGTTGGGCCGGCTGCTGACCCTCATGGGCTGCTTCCCCAAGCAACAGTTTACGGCGGACCCTTCCGCGATCCGCAACATGATGCGGGTGATCCAACAGGGGGGCGTGCCCGTTTTGTATCCCGCCGGGCAGAGCTCCTTCACGGGCCAGGATACGCTGATCGATCCCAGCATCGCGAAGCTGCTGCGCCTGGCAAGTGTCCCTGTGGTTGCGCTGAAAACCGAAGGGGCCCACATGGGTTTTCCCAAATGGAACATGAAGCGCCTGCGCCCTTCGCGCATCACCTGTCACGCGTATCCCATCTGTACGGCGGAAGATGTGCAGTCCATGGGCGACGACGGGCTCTATGGCAAAGTAGTGGAGGCGCTGGCCTTTGACGACTACGAATGGCAGCGGGTCCACCGAATTGCCGCCAAGGGTTCGCGGCGCACAGAAGGCCTGGAGCAGTTGCTGTGTCTGTGCCCGGCTTGCGAGCAGGAGTTCACCATACAAGCCGCCGGTAGCCGCTTGCACTGCACCCACTGTGGCCATACAGCGGAAATGGATGCCTATGGCCTGCTCCATGGATCCACACCCGCAGCCTTCGATACGCCCACCGGCTGGTACCGGTGGGAAACGGCACATTACCGGCAACTGATGACGCCGGAATTCCG
>JAVBUS010000264.1:0-5929 GCA_031555125.1 Eubacteriales bacterium
GCCCGTCAAAGGCCTCCAAGGGGATCCGCCAATCCATCTCTACCACTTGCTCCGGGTATAGGTGCAGGTACAGCTTGTCCGGCTGATGCACCCCATAGGCCGTGGCAGAGTCCGGGAACTGGCTGGCATCGGCGGCAAGGGTGCGCACAGCTTCCAACACTCTATGGGCTGTAAGCCGGTGCATACCGTGACTGTACTCGCCCTCCAGGTCGTGAGAGACGATGACCTTGGGTTTGTACCGGCGGATCTGGGTGACCAAAAAATCATCTACCAGCGCCTGGCTCCAGCAGGTTTCCGCCTGTTCCAGCGAAAAGGTTCGCACATCGATCAGGTTGCCCATCACCGGGTACGTATGCACGCCGCCGACCCACAGGCCGTTCAGCAGCTCGGTTTTGCGCAAAGGATCCGCATAGGTCATGTAGACCACGGCCACGTCCAGCTTGCGTTCCCCCGCATAGGTGGGCAGCGTGCCGGCCATAAAGATCCACTCATCGTCTGGATGGGTAGGGACCACCATCATATCCACCCGGTCCGGAATGGGTTCCCATACCTGCACCCAGGGGGGCAATTCCCCTTCTGACAGCACACGTAGTTCTCGGATGGCGAACCGGGAATCCAGCAGGAAGCGGGGCTGTAGGCGAATCTCCACCAGCCCGTCCAGGGGCACGTACTCATGTACGAAGCGCTGCTCACCGCACACCTTGTCCGTGATCCACGGAAACGGGGCGTTGGGCGCTTTTTCATCCTGGGGTGAAAAGTCTCGCCATGCCGGGTTGGGGGTCATCAACAACCAATCGCTGGGTTGGCTGGCCCACACGATGTACAGCCCATAGGCCGGTTTGGTCTGGGGGGCGTTGATCTGTATGTAGGGCATCGCGTTTCCCTCATAGGGAGCGGACCAGGTGGTGCTGTAGTCGTCGTCCCGCATATTGCCCAGGTTTTCCCGATGATGGGAGACAAAGATACCGCATTGACCGGTGATGTCCTCGGCCTGGGGGGCCTCGGCTTGTGCGGAACCGCCCCAAAAGCAAAGGGCCGCCAAACAGGTACAAAGTAACAGGGGTGTACGCATGATGTCCTCCTTGTGCTCACATACCTGCTGTAGTCAGAATACGGAAGGAGTATACCACATCTGGCCGTATCACGCCATGGTTTTGCCAAAAAACGGCGGATATGGCTCTCTTGTCTGTATCATGGCGTGTCGGGCGCAGGATTCCGCCATTTGCAGACCGAATACTGATATGTACCCCGATTCATCCGACAAGTAAAGGAGAAAACTATGCGTACAACCAAATGGATTGCGATTTTTCTGGCTGCGCTCATAATGAGCCTCTGCATAGGCACAGCGATATCGGAAGACACAGAGCCCCTGACCCAGCAAACGCTGACCCGCGAGGGACTGCGGATGGCCATCCCTGTGGAAGCAGAGGAACTTGGGTTGCTGCAATATGCGGGCATGCCTTTGGTGGATCAGCCCTATGATGCCGTTTCCGGCGTACCGGTGCGCGCCTATTTCACCTTGCAGTTCTATTTTCCCGAATTGATGGACGAAAGCAAGACATTTACGGAAGAAGAGCTGTCCGCCCGCATTCGCAACCTATACGAGGTCCGGCTGTACGACGAAGCCACCCTGGACGAGGCCATCGCCGCCGGGCAGACATTGACCCGGATCACCGGCTATGCCAATGTCAAGGAGATGGGCCGACAGGAGTCTCTGGCGTATCTGTTCTGCAGCCCTGACGCGGATACCGCCAATATGGATGAGGAAACCCTGGCGATCTACCAGCGACTCCAAGCGCTGATGCCCCAGATCGAGGCCAGCACCCAGATGGTGGAGCGGTACGATCCGGCGACCAGCAAGGGGTTCCCGCCAGTCGTCGCGAAGGATGCAGCGGGGAACACGGTGGACAACAGTATCTTTAAGGGCTACAAGCTAACGGCGATCAACTTCTGGGGCACCTTCTGCGGCCCCTGCATCCAGGAGATGCCGGACCTGGGCAAACTGGGGGCGAACATGCCGGAGGGAACACAACTCATCGGCATCGTTACCGACTCTAAAGGCAACGAAGCGCTGGAGCGTGAAATCACCCAACAAGCCGGCGCCATGTTTACCCAGATCTATATGGACTCCTCGCTGGAAGCCATCGCGGGCACCCTGGTGGGTGTGCCCACCACCATGTTTGTGGATGAAAACGGAAACTTTGTGGGCGAACCCATGGTGGGGTCGGCCAACGAAGCGTACTACCGCAACGAGATCGCCGCGCGGCTGGCCTTGTTGCCGTAAGGGAAGGATGGTTCCCGTGCAAAAAGAGCGACCTCCTTTTCGCGTGTCTGCATGGACGCGGGCGCTGCCAATTCTGGCGGCGATCGCGCTGATTGCCTATGGAATCTGGCGGGGCGAACTGGGCACGGTACTGGCCAAATCCATCAATATCTGCCTTGAGTGCATTGGGCTGGGGTGACGGTATGAAGCGAAAATTGGTGCAGGCGCTGACAGCCTTGGCCACCAACGCCTACATTCCCGGATGGATCAAGGGCCGCATCTATCGTGGGCCGCTAAAGAATGTGTGCGTGCCGGGGTTGGGCTGCTACTCTTGTCCCGGGGCGCTGGGCTCTTGCCCCATCGGCTCGCTCCAGGCGGTCATCGGGTCGTATAAATACCGGTTTAGCTATTACATCGTGGGCACACTGGCGCTGTTCGGTCTGGTCTTTGGCCGGTTTATCTGTGGCTTTTTATGCCCGTTCGGGCTGATCCAGGAGCTGTTGCACAAGATTCCCTTTCCCCGTGTCCGCAAACCATGGCGTTGGCCGCGCTACATCAAGTATGGGGTCTTGGCGATCTTCGTGCTGTGGATGCCGGCTTTTGCTACCGGGGCCATGGGTATCGGCGATCCCGCGTTTTGCAAGTACATCTGTCCGGCGGGCACACTGACCGCAGGGTTTCCCCTGGTCGGCATGAATCCGCAGCTCCAGTCGGCCCTGGGTTGGCTTTTTGGGTGGAAGGTGTTTGTGCTGGCGCTGGTCATTCTGGGCAGCATGGTCATTTATCGCTTCTTTTGCCGGTACCTGTGCCCTCTGGGCGCCATTTATGCGCTGTTTAACCGGTTCAGCCTGTATCAGCTGCATCTGTGTCAGGAGCGCTGCACCCACTGCGGTGCCTGCAGCCGCGCTTGCCGCATGGATGTAAACCCCGCCAAACAACCCAAGGATCCGGAGTGCATCCGCTGTGGTGACTGCGTCCGTGCCTGCAAGTTTGGCGCGTTACGCGCGGGGTTTAGCGGGCATCCGGTGCGGCAGGAGCACCAACATACCGATGCCTGACCAATCTCTATCAGTCAGCGGAGGGATGCGTATGTGGACGCCATCAACCCAGGGCACCGTGGAAGAGAACTACGCGCACATGGTGTGCGTGATCAAGGACCAACTGCGCAGCGAGCCTGATGTCATCGCCAACCTGGCCACGGTGACGGCGTTGATTACGGCCTATATGGATCGGCTTAACTGGGTGGGATTCTACATCCTGCGCGGGGATCAGCTGGTAGTAGGCCCTTATCAGGGAAAGCCCGCCTGCATCCGTATCCCTATGGGGAAAGGGGTGTGCGGGACCGCGGCCCAGCAACAGCGCACCATTCGGGTGGAGGATGTGCACGACTTTCCCGGACATATCGCCTGCGATGCCGACTCACGGTCCGAGATCGTTCTGCCCTTGTACGCCAAAGGCCGGGTGTACGGCGTTTTGGACATCGACAGCCCGGAGCCGGGGCGGTTCACCCCGCTGGAAGAGACCACCCTGCAACGTGTGGCGGACGCGATCAACGAGATTTTGTAACATTTATACACGCGGAGGCGGCGGCGTAAAAACCGGCCGCTTTTTTCTTGCCCGGAGAAAACAGAAGAAAATAATGGAATGGGAAAAAGATTAAATGCTGGATAAATATTACGCAAATGTTAAAGATGCTATTGACAATAGGGAAAAACCGTCATAAAATAATGACAGAGCGACGGAAACGAGGTAGATATATGTACTGTAAGCAAAACGAACCCAAACGTGGTGCCGCATCCATGCGGCGCGTGTCGGCCGGTGTGCTGGCGGGCGCTTTTTGCTGGCTTTCTTTGGCGGGTAGCGCGGGCGCAGTGGGCGAGACCGTCACTGCCCGCGGGCACGTCTATATGCGCAAAGGCCCGGGCACCAATCACGAGATTGCCGTCGTGCTCAAACCCAATGCAGAACTGAAGATCCTGGGCACCTCCGGGGAATGGTACCAGGTACAATATGGTAAAAAGCAGGGATACGTCCGTCAGGATGTGGTTAATGAGGCCAAGGGTACCAACACCAGCACCGCAGCCACGGCGGTATCCGGTAGCGCTGCCGGCACCAAGGTGGTTACCTCCGGGGTCAATGGCGCATACCGCACCCTCAAGGAGGGGATGAAGGGCGATGATGTATTTGCCCTGCAAGAAGGGCTGATTTACGCAGGGTATTTTGACAGCATGCCCGATGGCAAGTATGGCGACATCACCGTGCTGGCCGTCAAGAATTATCAAAAGGATCAAAAGCTAAAGGTGGACGGCATCGCGGGGGATACGACGCAACGCAAGCTCTTGGGCGATCCCGGCAGCGTGGCCACACCCACAGGAATATCGGTGATTCTGGAGGAAAACGCGGGCAGTACCGGCCCGGCTGATCTCATTACAGTGCCGACGGTCTCCGGTGCCCTGAAAGAGGGTAGCAAGGGGGAGGCGGTGCGCACGTTGCAGTCCCTCCTGCAGGCCCTGGGTTTCCTTGGCGGCAAGGTGGATGGCAGCTTTGGCCCCACAACGAAAGAGGCGGTCATCTCCTTCCAAAAGGCCAACGGCCTCAAGGCCGATGGCGTGGCAGGCAGCGCTACCATGACCAAGCTGGAGTCCGGCAGCGCCAAGAGCACCACCGCCACCGGCGGCACCAATACCAACACCACCCTTAAGCGGGACAGCAGCGGCGAAGGGGTCAAACAGATGCAGGCCGCGCTGCTCCAGCTGGGCTATTACGCCGGAAAGGTCACCGGCAGCTTTGGTACCCTGACGGAGGACGCGGTTCGATCCTTCCAGCGCGCCCATGGCCTCTCTGCAGATGGCATCGCGGGGCCTTCGACGCTCAGCAAGCTGTACAACGGTTCTGCGGTGGCCAAGACAGGTGGCACCAAGCCAGCCGCCAGCACCGGCACTACCACCAGCAACGGAGCGCCCAGCGCCGCCAGCGTGCAAAACGTCAACTGGTTCTCCCAGATCCGTCCTAAGTACAAAGCAGGCACCACGGTCACCATCTACGACTTCCGTACCGGACTGAGCTGGAAGTGCCGCTTTATGAGCAACGGCAACCATGCTGATTCCGAGCCTGTCACCAGTGCGGATACCGAGACCATGTACCGCGCCTTTGGCAGCAAGACCACCTGGAACCCGAAGGCCGTTTGGGTCACCATGCCGGATGGCAAAGTGTTCATCGCATCGATGCACAACACACCACACCTTTCCGGCGGCATTAAGAACAACAACTTTGATGGCCATCTGTGCATTCACTTCCCCCGGGAGATGAAGGAGGCCGAGAACACCGGACCCTACGCCGCTTCTCACCAGCTGGAGATCCAAAAGGGCTGGGCAGAGACCCAGAGGCTGGCCGGGCGATAAACGCAACCAAACAAAGTGCTGTCACGCGAGCGAAGGAAAGCGTGACAGCACTTTGTTTCTATGTGGGCGACAGGGTGCCAAGGTGAGGGGAACCTGGGTTGGTGGCGCTGTTACCACACCGGCAACGCGTACTGCACCACCTCGTCGGCGGCCAAGCTCTGCCGCACATCGATCAGACGCTGATTCCGGCTGCCGCGAAAGGATAGTTCGACCGTCCGTTGGGCTAGCACAAAGCGCCCGTCCACCAGCACGTCGGTTTCCCGGA
>JAVBUS010000015.1:0-4539 GCA_031555125.1 Eubacteriales bacterium
TTCTTTTTTGTCCCTTCAGCTCATCCACCTCGACGCCGTAGTACAGGGCAACGGCCTTTTGGATCATGTCGCAACTGAGCACCCGGGGGCCACGGCGCGTACCAAAGTCGCGCAACGCTTCCTCTGCCAGCGCGGTATCCAGGGGTCTGCCCTCCAGGGCGGCATAGGCGACCACCCGGGTCAGGGAGCCTTCCAGCTCGCGGATGTTGGATTCGATCCGGTCGGCGATGACGCTCAATACAGCGTCGCTGACCTGGATGTTCTCCGACTCCGCCTTTTTGCGCAGGATGGCGATGCGGGTCTCCACATCGGGCCGCTGGATATCGGCGATCAGTCCCCACTCAAACCGAGAGCACAGCCGCTCCTCTAGCTTAGCGATTTCCTTGGGGGGTTTGTCGGAGGTGATGATGATTTGCTTGCCCGCAGCATGCAGGGCGTTGAAGGTGTGGAAGAATTCCTCCTGGGTCCGCTCCCGTCCGGCGATAAACTGAATGTCGTCGATCATCAGCATGTCCAGGTTGCGGAACCGATTGCGGAACTCCAGATTCTTATTGTTTTGGATGGCGGCGATCAGCTCGTTGGTAAAGTTCTCCGACGTGATGTACAGCGCCCGTTGGCCCGGGCTCTGCTGCTCCACATAGTGGCCGATGGCATGCATCAGGTGGGTCTTGCCCAAGCCCACGCCGCCATAGATGAACAGCGGGTTGTACGCATCGCCGGGGGACTCTGCCACCGCTACGGAGGCCGCTTGGGCAAACCGGTTGGAGTTGCCCACCACATAGGTGTCGAAGGTGTACTTACTGTTGAGCATAGAGGGCGAGGTTTCCTGTGCTTCCGCCGCGCTGGGGCCGCCGTTCATGGTCTGGCGCTCCTGGGGGGTCAGGTATTCGATGTTCACCGCCCGGTGGTACAGGCCGCTGACGGCGTTACTGATCAGGCTGTGATACCGGCTCAGGATGGTCTTGCGTGCAAAGTCGGACACGACTTCCATATAAAGCCTGTCGCCTTCCAGTGCAAAGGGCGTCAAGGAGGAAGCGATCCACGTCTTATAGGAAACATCGGGCATGTCCTCGCGCAGCAGCGAAGAAGCCTTGGCCCACAGCTCTACATGATCCATCGGTCGAACCTCCTACGAACGTGAACTTTTGGCGCGCAGTTATGACGGAAGAAAACAACGCGAATGCGAGACATCGTGTTTGCATAGGCGCGTATAGAAGATGGGGTGGGGATGCGCCGTGCAAAGCGTATGTATCGGCCCCGGTAGCGGCACGCTATGCGGCCGAAAAGAGGGGAACGAAAGATGAAACGCACATTCCACACAGGGAACAGCTCACGCATCGAGCAGGCATATGATAGCAGACAATGCTAGGAATTTCAAGGGTTTTTATTACCATCATCATGCGCAGAAAGACACTTTTCCACAACCTTTTTTTTCACAATCTGCGTGGGCTTTACGCCAACATCTTGCGGTTTGGAAAGTCGCCGTCCACAGTTTCTTGAGGTTATCCACAGGTTGCTGAGAGCTTTTTCCATCAACCGGAGCGAATAAAAATAAAAACATTTAGCATATTTATTCTATCGCTAAATGTTTCTTTTTATTTTTGGATAGACTCACTTATTCACAATTTGTGATGGTCTTTGGGGGTTACCGTCGGGCATCCATTACGTCCCGCTCATAGGCCTGGACAGCGCGAAGCCATTGACCGCCGGCGGCAACGGAAGCCCGGTCGCACAGGGCGTCCCACACCGCAGCATAGGGCAGGTCCAACATGTCCTGGCTAAGGGCCAAGCGGGCGGTTCGGTCCCCCGCCTCCTCCGCGTCCCTGAGCTGAGACACCGGCTCCAACAGCGCGTATAGCAGTGCACGGCGGGTGGCCCGCAGGCCGATGACCCAGGCGGCCACGCGATTGATGGATGCATCAAAGTAATCCGTGGCCAGGTGTACCCGCTCCACTGCGTCGCACCGCACCACCTCCCGCAGGATATCCCGGGTGGCGTCGTCCATCAACACCACGTGGTCGCTGTCCCAGCGCATGGGGCGGCTGACGTGGAGCAGCAGTTCCGGCAGGTAGCACAGCAGGGCGCTGAGCTTGAGGCCGATGTGCTCCGTGGGATGGAAGTGTCCGGCGTCCAGGGTCAGCAAGATCCCCGGATGGGTCAGGGTATACCCCAGATAGAACTCGTGGGAGCCGGGCACAAAGGCCTCGGACCCGATGCCGAACAGCTTGCTTTCCACCGCGTCCCGCACCAGGGCAGGATCCACGGGCTGGGCAAAGATGGCATCATAGCTTTCCTTTAACCGCAAGCGCTGGGCCAGGGTATCGGCGGGCACCTCCTTGTCCCCATCGGGAATCCAGTGGTTGATGTAGCAGGTTTTACCGGTGCCCCTGGCAAAGCTCTCGCCGATGCGCCGCACGCAGTGGGCGTGGCGGATCCAAAAATCCCGCACCGCGGGGTCCGGATGGGTCAGGGTGCCGCCTTCCGCCAGCCGGTGGGAAAAAAAGGTGGTGTTAAAGTCCAGGGCGATCTTGTGATCATTGGCGAAGTCCACCCACCCGCGAAAGTGGGACGGCTCCAGGGCATCCCGATCCATCGGTGCGCCCTGCCATACAGGATAGTTGGCGTGCAGGTTCAGGCGATGGGTGCCCGGCAATAGCCGCAAGGCGCAGGCGATGTCCGCCATCAGCTCGTCCGGCGTGCGGGCCCGGCCTGGGTAGTTGCCCGTAGCCTGAATGCCGCCGCTCAAAGCGCCGCGATGTTCAAAGCCCAGCACGTCGTCCCCCTGCCAGCAGTGCATGCTGATGGGGGTATCCAGGGCGGTGCCCATGGCGGCGTCCACATCCACGCCCAGGGCGGCAAAGCGATCCCGGGCGGCGTCAAAGGCCTGTTGCCTGGCGGCGGCAGAGGGCGCGAAGGCATCGTATGTCACGGCGAAGCACTCCTTTCACGGACAAAGGTCAAGCCGGTAGCGGCATCAGGAATACAGGGCAACACCGCACAAACCGGGCAGTCGTCCACGCGGATCTTTTCGTGCTGCTCTATGTCGCGCTTCCGGTCGCCGTGGCGCTGCCACGGCGACCTGCAGGCTCCTCGATCAGCACGAAAATCACTCGCGTGGCCAACGACTCTCCTTGTGCGGTGTTACTCTAGAAAGTCGGCGGGAGGGGTTACGCCAAAGGCCGTGGCGATCTCGCGCAGTTCGCTGTCACGGATCTCCGCAAAGCGGGGCAGGTGCGCGATGGACAGGTAGAGCTGTGCTGCCTTTTCCACGGTTTCCACCAAACCGAAGGCCTCGTCGATATTGGCGCCCGCGCCCAGGATTCCGTGGTGCGCCCAGATCACCAGACGGGTATGCTCCATTTTTTTGGCCGTGGCCAGGCCGATCTCGTCGCCGCCGCACAGCATCCAGGGCAGCACGCCCACACCGTCCGGAAACACCACCATGCATTCGGTGATCATGCGCCACAGGCTGCGGGTAAAGTCCCGGTCGTTCAGCGGATGGACAAAGGTCATGGCGATGACGTTGGGGGAGTGGGTGTGCACGATGACCCGGTGCTTTGCATCGGCCCGCAGGCGCACGATATGGCTCATCAGGTGGGTGGGCAGTTCGCTGGTGGGTGCGCCGTCCGGGGCAAATCCCCACAGCACATCGATGTGACGTCCGTCCGCCGCGATACGGAACAGGCCCAGGTTGGCCGCCGGATCCAGGGACACATTGCGGAAGTAGCGGCCCGTGCCGGTGACCAGCAGCAGCCTGCCCGCCATCTCCCGGGCGTCAAAGGATAGGGGCAGGGTACGCAGCACGCGTGCGGGATCCAGGTAGGGCAGGATCTGCTCTTCCTCCAGGATCATGCTCACATTGCCGCCGTTGCGCTCGTCCCAGCCCATGCGATACATATTGTCGGTCAGCCTGCAGAACTCTGCCAAAAACGGGGCGTTTAAGATATTGTCCATTCTCTTGCCTTCCTTTGCTATACGTTTTGATGTGTCAGGGTCAAAAAGCGGCCATAGGCGGCATCGAATGCCTGCCCGCTGGCGGCGTCGGGGCTATAGTCAACCGTATCGATGCTTGCGGCCAGCACGGGCAACCGGGCATTCAGGTCGGGCAGTGCGCCCACACCCACCAGCTGCAACAGCACGTTGCCCAGGGCGGTGGCCTCCACCGGGCCTGCCACCACGGTGCGCCGGAGCGCATCGGCGGTCATTTGGCACAGCAACCTGGACTGGGAGCCGCCGCCCACGATGTGCAGCGTGTCCAGGGTACGCCCCGTGACGGTGGCCAACTGCTCGGCCGTGGCGCGATACTGCAGCGCCAGGCTCTCATAGATGCAGCGTACGATCTGCCCACGGGTCTGGGGCGGGGGTTGGTTCGTGCGCTCCGCAAAGGCACGGATCCGCGCCGGCATGTCGCCGGGAGCCTCAAAGTCCGCATCATTGGGGGGGATCAGGCAGGCGAAGGGCTCCGCCGCCAATGCCTCCTCCTCCAACTGGGGAAAGGAGATGGCTTCTCCGCCCCGCTGCCACCAGCGCCGGGATTCT
>JAVBUS010000118.1:0-2922 GCA_031555125.1 Eubacteriales bacterium
CAACTGTTCCACAGGTTCTCCCAGCATGGTCAGCGTTTCTTCCAAGGTTGTCACCCCGGTGCGCAACCCGTATACATCCGCGCCGCTGATCCGGATGGCAATGACATTGCCCAGCTCACCCTGCTCCATCCCCTCCGGGTACATGGGCGAGATCAGCCGAATGCCCTGGAGTAGCGGGGTCTCAAACTGGTAAATAGGCCCATCGAGCGTATAGTCGGTTTCGTGGAGTAGCGGGTATTTTTCCACATAAGCCGCCACCGGTTGCCCCAACTGTATCGGCAAGTTGGGGAAAGCGCCTCCCGCCACACTCTTGATGATCTCTTCGCCCGGTTTCTCTGTCTTGGGCCGCTGGGATAGCAGGGCGGAGCATATCGGTGTATCCGCCATCATAGCTTCCAGCTGATAATAGGGAAACACAAAAGCGCCGCAGTTGCCGGTGACCATGCTATACTGGTCAGCGGGATAGTACACCGTGATACCCCGGGCATCCACGGAGAAGTTGTCGCGCGGCACCGGGGTAACCGACGCGTTCTCCATGTATGTGTTAAGGCCCTCCGACGACACAGCGGCTTCGACGATCTCCTCCATGCGGGCAAAGGAAGCCTCCGGATCAGAAAACAAATCCGCCAGCGTCAACGCAGTACCGGTGGTCAAATCATACACGAAGGCATTATATAGCTGCCCGCGCCGGCCGCCGGGCAACTCGCCACGGGTGGACATGGTCAGGGATAGAACGGGACCTATGACCATCGCGCGGCCCTCCATATGGATACCCGAAGCCCTTCCCTCGTCGCCGCTATAGGCCGCCACACGGTCCAGGGTGCGCAGAAGCTCTTCCACTTGCAACCGCTGGGAGATCGTAGCGCTAATTTTGTCTTGTATCGCTGCATCGGGATGGCCCGTCAGTACCGGCAACAGCACATTGTTGCCGCTTCGCTCACGATTCGTCATCTGCATGCTGACCGCCGTCAGATTCGGGGCCTGCGCCACCACCTCCGTCCCTTGCACCGTGTTTATGCTGCTAAACGCGCAAAGCGCCATGATGCAGAGCAGGCTAAGCTGGCGTCCCATGCCACACATTCTTCTTTTCATCATACACATTCCTCCCCATGTTGATAAATCCATTGTACCGACACGGATTGCGAATGTAAAGTGTCTATATTATGTAACAGCTGCCGCCCCGGCCGCCTTCGGTCATCAAAAAAGTCCGACGAATCGCTGATTCGCCAGACTCCTTGTCAGTAGATCACAGGCTGGATCTGCTCCCCACGGAGGGCTGCTTGGGCTGCAGGCAGCAACCGGTCAAACGCTGCAACAAGGGAGGATGGCTTCCCTTCAGGATCGTCCTGATTGAACGGCACGAAATATATCCCGCGCATATTGAGCAACTGCCCAATATTTTTGGCGGCGTTCGCCAATCCATCGTTAGTAGACACCGCAATGAGTACGGGCCGCTTGTTTCGCAGGTGTGACTTGGCGGCCAGCAGTGCCGGGGTATCGCAAATGCCTGCTGCAAGCTTCGCCAAGGAGTTGCCCGTGCAGGGGGCCAGGATCATCAAATCCAGCAGTTTCTTGGGGCCGATGGGCTCCACAGCATCCAAAGAGGCCCACACCTGACGTCCGGTGATCTCCTCCACGTCCCGCCGCAGATCCGCCGCTTTGTAAAAACGGGTATCCAGCATATCCACATGATACGAAAAGATTGGGGTGACCTCCGCGCCGGTTTCCACCAGCGCGCGTATTTGCGGCACCACCTTAGAAAACACACAGTAAGAACCCGTTAGCGCAAACCCGATGCGCACTCCTTGCATGCATGTCACTCCTTCATGAATTCTTGGACGACGTCGAACAATACGGCACCCGCATACATCGGCGCATAGCGTCCGGGCAGCGACGGCTCGATCCATGCCCGTTTCCCCATTTGCTTCGCCGCTTCGAAATCCACACCATAGGGAGCGCTGGCCAGATCGATGATGCACACATCCCCGCGCATGCGCTGCAAGAGCGCCTCATCCACCACCATCGCCGGTGCGGTATTGAATACAAAACTCATCTCCCCCACCACCTGGGGCAGCTCAGAGAGATCGCAGGCCAGATGTCCCTCGGCCCGGATCCAGGTACGATCCTTGACCTTGCGGGCCGCTACCCACACATGGGCGCCAAGTCCCCGAAGCATCCGCGCCAGGATGCGCCCCAATCGTCCATACCCAATCACCAAGCAGGAACTGCCATGAATGCAGGCATCCGACGAGGACATGGCGACGCTGATCGCACCTTCTGCCGACGGTACTGCGTTGCCCACCGCAAAGGACTCCTCCCAGCTGGGATTATGTAACCGCCACTGATGAGTCTGTGCGGTGGTCTGCAAAATGTCGCCCAGTGAGCCAGACATAACCAGGGCCTTTTCCGGGATCTGCACAGCCAGTTCGCGGGCTGTCAGCACTTTGGTGGCCATGGGGGTTACGATCATACCGTCCCGCTCGCAAAAGGGATAAGGCAACACATAAATATCATATTGCATCTGGGCCGGCCAACGGCACGCATACGCGGCATCAAATTGATCCAGCCAAACTGCATCGACCTTCCAGTCATGCCGCGCGGCGATGCGCGCCAAGTGTCCGTTGCGTTTGTCGCCGCCTACGACCAGCATCCGCATGCGGTTCACCCTTTCCTTCTTGCTGCTTTATAGTATGGAGGGGTGGGGCGGTTGGTGAGGCGCAGGCATAGAAAAGCGCCCCCGGAATATACTTCCAGAGGCGCATGACAAGACGGCTTATAGGGAATGAGTCTTGATGAACCGAACCAACTCCTCCACCTGGGCAAAGCACAGCCCGGTGACGGTGTCGGCACAACCATAGTAGATAGTGATGCGACCGGTGTCGGCATCGGTGAGGGCCGCACAGGGAAAGGCCACGTTGGGCA
>JAVBUS010000280.1:0-2903 GCA_031555125.1 Eubacteriales bacterium
ATTGCACGCTGCGAGGCACGCTGCAGAGAACGCGGTCAGGCGTTTTTGACGGTGAAGACCCTGGATGCGTCCCGGGCGAGTCTCCATTACGAGGCCACCCGGGGGTTCTACATCGCCATGGGCTTTATGCCCTTGGAGGTGTTTCCCCTGCATTGGGACAAGGCCAACCCGTGTCTGTTCATGGCCAAACACCTGGGATAGGCCGGCTGGACACGCCGTCGACTACACAAAAAGGAGCTATCTCACAAGTCCGTGAGATGGCTCCCTTTGTTGTAATGCCGGCGCCAGGTCTTATGCGGCTCCTCGATCAGCGCGAAAATCTCTCGCGTGGCCAACTACTCTCCCTTGCGCGGTGTTACCCTAGTATTACTTGACCCAGTCTACTTTGTTCATGTCGGGCTCGTGAGGGGTACCTTCGCCCGCCGGGGTGCCCAGCAGCACGGCCATGCCGAAGTTGTAGCCTTCCGGTACGTGCAGGCGTTGGAGGAACTCGGCGCCCCGGGGGCCGCTTAGGGGCACACGCATCATGCCGCAGATCAGGCTGCCCAGGCCCTGCGCGGTGGCGGCCAGGGCCACGTTTTCCGTCACAATGCCACAGTCCAGCTCGGTGCCGGGCAGGCTGGCAATAAGGACCATGGCAGGGGTGCCATAAAACAGGGTGCCGCCCCGCTGCATGAACCGCTGGTAGGCGCTCTGATCCTCAGCCTCGCGTAGGATGCGCATGCCCTCCGCGTCCATTTCGCTGATGAGGGCGGTGTCGGTGACCACGATGATGCGCCAGGGCTGCTTGTTCATGGCGCTGGGGGCGCTGACCGCTGCCCGGGCGATGGCGGTAAGCTGCTCCTGGGTGGGCATGGCGGGGGTGAAAGCGCGGCAGGAATAGCGCCCCGCGATGTTGTCTAAGGTCTGGGACATGAGGGGATCCTCCTTTATATGCGTATTGGGGCCAGTATACGCTTGTGCATGGGGATTTGCAAGGGCGATGCCGCAGCCATCAAAGGGTGGTTTGTTCCCGCTACATAACCGCAAACCTTGGCCTCCGGGGTAAAAGCATGCGCATCAATCGATGAACTCGCCCCAACGCAGGCGATGTCGCGATTCGCATCACAAATGTCCGGAGCCGCCTGTCACGGCGCATCACGGATGATCCCCAAGGGCAACCCGCTCCGCCTTCCAATCATTCAACTGTCGCTGCAACTCCTCGCGCACCCGGTCGATGCCCGCATCCTTCAGCGCCGCAACAAACTTTGGCAGTTCTACCTCCACATCCACGCTGCCGGTCATCAGGCAGGGATAGTACCGCTTGCACACGGCGGCAATGTCCTCCACCTGCTGCTGAAATCCGGTCAGATCGGGGGTGAAGCCCAGGGCCTCCGACTTTTGTGCGGCGGCGTTGAACGCCCTGTACTGCTCCCACTTATCCAGGGGCTCCGGGTTGTCGCCCCCCAGTGTGTGCAGCAGGAACCAGTTCCCCTGGGTATACTGCACGCCCACATAGCGCCGGGCGGGGTCCTGGAGCACCTGCCCCTTTGCATCCAGTTCATAATGCACCCCTTCGATGCCAAAGTTGAGCAGGTTGCGCACCTCGGCGTCGGTGTTGATCAGGTTGAGAAAGGCCATGCACTCCTTGGGGTGCTGGGTGCTGGCGCTGATCGTCATCACCGCCCCCCGGGTGGACTCGGTGGTGACCACATAGCCCGATACCGGGGTAGCCACCACCGGATACCCCCGCTGGAGGGACCAAATGGTGTCGGAATACGGCCCGCCACCCGCCTGGTGGAAAAACACCTTTTTATCGCTGGTCAGCCCCGAGGGCTGGTAGGTGGCTGCATCCTTGTTGATATACCCGGTCAAATAATACTGCCGCAGGGTGTCCAGCACCTGACGGCACTCGGCGGTCTCATAGATGTTGACCACCTCCAACTCGGTCGACAGGGACTTGACCATCAGGGGCAGCGTCTTTTCCGTCAGGTACTCATAGCCATGGGCACCAAAAAAGTTGTGGGAATCCCGGTCCAGCTCCATCACAAGGTAGCTCGGCTCCTCCCGCTGGATCATGGCGAACAGCGGGGCCAAGGACTGCAGGGTCTTGTACTGGCTGATGTCGATGCCGTGCTTGTCCACCAGGGCTTTGGGGAACATCCACTGTTCCATCACGGCCAACTCCTTGTTGGTGGGCACCCCATAGACCTTGCCATCGATGGTCACCCCCTCCCACAGCAGGGGGTCCACGCTGGCATAGGTGGCACGGCCTTCCCCTTTTAAGGCATCGTCCAGGGGCAACCAGGCCCCCTTGCGGGCATTGGCGGCATAGTTGGTGGCAAAGGCGATGTCAAAGGGGCGGCCGCTGTCGATAAGCGCCGTCAACCGTTGATCGTACTCGCTCCAATCAATCTTGATGTAGTCGATGGTGATGCCGATTTTGCGCTCCAACAGTTCGTTGAGGGCCTGGTTCACCAGGGGCAGATCCGGATCCGGTGCGCCGATGGTGTAGTACACCAGACGCACCGGCTGTACCTTGGGCTGGGCGGTCTGTGGCTCCCCGTGCTGGGGCGCGCAGGCCCCCAGCAGCAACAGGCTCGCCAGGGTTACCCCCGCCAGCAACCGCTTCCATTCCCGCATTGGGATCACCGTTACTCCCCCTTCGCCCGCAGATCCGAGGGTGACACGCCGTAATACTCCCGGAACTGGGTGTAAAAATAGTGCAGGTTTGCGTACCCCACCTGCAGGGCGATGGCGGCGATCTTCTCGTCGGTGGAGCACAACAACTCCTTGGCCTGGAGCATGCGGTAGGCCATCAGGTATTCGGAAAACTTCATCCGGGTATCCTTTAAAAAGATCTGACCCAAATATGTGCTGTTCATCTTAAACCGCTCCGCCACGGCCCGCAGGCTCAGGTTTCC
>JAVBUS010000204.1:0-4611 GCA_031555125.1 Eubacteriales bacterium
GTACAGGCTGGCGGTTAGGGTTGTGCCGTCCACCACCACCATGCCCAGGTTCTGGGCGTATTCGCCGGTGCTGACCAACAGTGTGTCGCCCACCTTTTCGCCGGTCTCGAACTTGGTGTGGCTGTGACCGTCGATGAACAGGTCGATACCCTTGGTGTTTTCGATGACGTCAGTGGAGCGGTTGGGGGCGCTTTCCTCGTCCACGCCCAGGTGCCCCAGACACACGATCAGGGTGCAGCCCTCGGCCTTTAGTGCATCGATCTGGGCCTGGGCGCAGGCGTACAGATCCTTCTCCATGGCGAAGGCGATGCCTTTGACCTTGTCGGGGTGGGATTTGGTCAGGGTCTCCGGAGTGTCCAGACCAAAGACGCCAACCTTGACGTCCCCATAGGTGAACACTGCGCGATCGCCAAAGACCAGCTCGCCGCTGATCTTATCGGTGATGTTGGCGGCCAGCACGGGGAACTTGGCATCGGCCAGGATCTGCTTCAGATTGTCCAGGCCCCAATCGAACTCATGGTTACCCGGCGCCATGGCGTCGTAGCCCACGGCGTTCATGAACTCGATGGCGGACTTGCCCAGGCTGACGTTGACGATGGGGGTGCCTTGGGCGGCATCGCCGGCGTCCAGCAGCAGCACGTTGGCCCCCGCCTTTTCCAGACTCTTTTTGACCTGCATGATTCCGGCGTAGCCGATGGCCCCGGTGGCGGTGTCGGCTACGGCACGGCCGTGGATATCGTTGGTGTGGAGGATGACCAGCTTGCCGACCAGTCCGGTGGGGGCGGCGTCAGTGGCCATGGCCTGGGGCATCAGACCCAGGACCAGGATCAACGCGAGAACGAGGGCGAGCAAAGACTTCTTTTGCATGTGAAACCCATCCTTTCATCTCGTTTGCGTGGCGGAGCATGTCCACCTGTCTGTATCATACGCGCTTGGCTTGGATGCGTCAAGGGATGTATCCAAATACACATATTCTTGTTAATTTTGTGTATGAGTGCTGATTTTTCCTGATCTTTTTGCTATGATACACATGCAAATACGCGTGGTGTTTCGACCACGATGGATCGAATCATGAAGGGGGTATCCTCATGCGTGCCATTCTCGGCGGGCGGATCGTGACGGCTACGGAGGTATTAACGGGGGCGGCTTTGGTGTTCGACAGCCAGATCCGGGGCATTGTGCCTGCGGGGGACGTGCCTAAGGACGCGGAGATCATCGACGCGGGTGGCCGCTACGTGCTGCCAGGCCTGGTGGATATGCACATTCATGGGTATTTGGGCGAGGATGCTTCCGACGGTTCTTACGCGGGAATCCAGAAGATGGCGGAGGGAATCGCCAAGAACGGCGTTACCAGCTTTTTGCCCACCACCATGACGGTGTCCTATGACGAGTTACGGGTGGCTTTTGAGCAGATCCGCAAGCTGATGGCGGTCTCCCAGGGGGCGGACTGGCAGGGGGCGCGCATCCTGGGTGTCAACGCGGAGGGCCCCTTCATTAATCCCAGCAAAAAGGGCGCCCAGGCCGGGGAGCACATTCGCCCCGGCGACGCCGCCTTTCTAAAGGAGTACCTGGACATCCTCAAGGTGTTCACCATCGCCCCAGAGATGCCCGGCAACCTGGACTGCATCCGGGAGATGGCACAAACCGGCGTGCTGATCTCCATGGGCCACACCGACGCAACCTTTGCCCAGGCCTGCGAGGGCATCGAGGCCGGTGTGCGCCACGTGACCCATCTGTTCAACGCCCAGACGCCCCTGATGCACCGGGATCCCGGTGTGGTGGGTGCCGCCCTGTCCGATGAGCGGGTCAGCTGCGAGCTGATCGGCGACATGTTTCATATTCACCGGGGTCTGTTCCGGTTGGTGGCCAAGGTCAAGGGCGACAAGCTGGTCTTGATCACCGACTGCACCAGGGCCGGGGGCTTGGCCGACGGTGAGTACACCCTGGGGGGGCAACCCATTTTCGTCAAGGGCATCGAGTGCAGGTTGGCCGACGGCACCATTGCCGGCAGCGTACTCAAGCTCAACGAGGCGGTGCGCAACATGGCGGCCAATGCTGCCCTGCCACTGCCTGCGGTGGTGGCCATGGCCAGCCTCAATCCGGCCAAAGCTATCGGTGTGGCGGATCAAAAGGGATCCCTGGCGGCGGGCAAGGATGCCGATATCGCCATCATGGACGATGACTTTACCGTGTGGCAGACCCTGGTGGGGGGCCGCACCATCTATACCGCATAATATGAAGGAGGAGAATCCTATGAACCTGAAGGTAAAGGCCGTGCTGGATCCGCAATTTGCCCCCATGTCGGTGGCTCTGCGCGAGATGGAAAAGGATGTGGCCCAGGGCAAGTCTCAGCGCCTGACCATTGCGGTGGAACGCAATCAGGGCTTGGTGGAACGGTTCTCTATGGATATTTTTGCCGATGGCATCGATGATGCCCGCAACGACCAAATGGTGGAGCGTATCGTCAAGACGCTGCTGTGGGCCTATGGCGGGTACCGCGTCCATGTGGCGGGGCCTAAGCGCATTTTTGATATGCTGGAGAAGGCCTACGCCGCGGGCGGCTCCCGAGCCTTCGACAGCAAGTTTATGGCCCGGGTGTACGAACAGCCCTTCGCGGTGCTCTACGCCCAGCATGAGGCCGCCCTGCCCCCGGTGAAGCGTTCCGCCAGCGCCGCGGGTCGTCATCTGGACGGCTGCCGCATCGGCTTTGATGCCGGCGGAAGCGATCGTAAGGTATCGGCCGTCATCGACGGTGAAGCGGTCTATTCCGAGGAAGTGGTCTGGCATCCCAAACTCAACGCCGATCCGGAATACCAGTATCAGGGGATCCTGTCCTCCATGAAGACCGCCGCTTCCCACATGCCCCGGGTGGATGCCCTCGGCATCAGCAGCGCCGGCGTGTATGTGGACAACAAGATCATGGTAGCCTCCCTGTTCATCAAGGTCTCTGACGAGGACTTTGAAAAGCGGGTCAAAACCATGTATCTCGACGTGGCCCGCGCGATCGGCGCGGACATTCCCGTGGAGGTAGCCAATGACGGCGATGTGACAGCCCTGGCCGGGGCCATGGATCTGAATGATACCAACGTGTTGGGCATTGCCATGGGCACCAGCGAGGCCGGTGGCTACGTGGACGGCAACGGCAACATCACCGGGTGGCTCAACGAACTGGCCTTTGTGCCGGTGGATGCCTGCCCGGAGGCCATGGTGGACGAATGGTCCGGGGACTACGGCTGCGGCGTTAAGTACTTTAGCCAGGACGGCGTCATCAAGCTGGCTCCCGCCGCAGGCATTCCCTTGGAGGAGGCTCTGTCGCCCGCGGACAAGCTCAAGGTGGTTCAGGGCTTGATGGAGGCCGGTGACCCTCGGGCCAAGCGGATCTATGAGACCATCGGCGTGTACTTTGGTTATGCCGTGGCATACTATGCTCGGTTCTATGATATCAAGCATGTATTGGTCATGGGCCGCGTAACGTCCGGCGAGGGTGGTGTGTTGCTGCTCAACCGCGCCCAGGAAGTGCTGGAGCAGGAGTTTCCGGCCTTGGCGACCCAGATTCGCCTGAATATCCCCGACGAGTCAAGTCGCCGTGTGGGGCAGTCCATCGCTGCCGCCAGCCTGCCGGAGACCCGCAAGTAAGAGGGAGGGCTTGGCATGAGCGAGATTTATTTGGCGGGAGGCTGTTTCTGGGGGGCGGAAAAGTATCTGTCCCTGCTGCCCGGCGTGTTGGAAACCCAAGTGGGCTATGCCAACGGCGGCACGGAGCATCCAACCTATGAGGAAGTCTGCCACAACGGTACCGGCCACGCGGAGGCCGTGAAGGTACAGTATGATCCGGCACAAATCGCCCTGGGCGCCCTGCTGGATCGCTTCTACGAGGTCATCGATCCGGTGGTGGTGAACCGCCAGGGCGGGGATGTTGGTTATCAGTACCGCACGGGGATCTATTATGTGGATGCGGCGGTGCAGGCCGAGATCGCGGCCTCCATCGCCAAACTCCAAGAGCGCTGTGCTGCCCCCGTGGCGGTGGAGGTGCTACCTCTGGAAAACTACTATCCTGCGGAAGAGTACCACCAGAAGTACCTGGACAAGAACCCGGGCGGGTATTGTCACATTCCCCAGAGCAAGTTTGAAGAGGCGAAAGTGCGGAAGTAATACGGCATAACGGTATACAAAAAAGAAGCGGGCGATCGCTTCTCAGACCGTCAACAAAGTAGGTTTACCGATTTGGGGATGAATAAAGGGGCCTCGGTCCCTTCAAATTGAGATCGTATCGACCGGCTTTGCCGGTCGGGCGGGGAGTTTTCCGTTAGGAAAACATACCTACCATCACGAGCAAAGCGAGTCACGGCGCAAGCCGTGCATTTCGAAGGAAAGGCATCCTGCATTTCCTTCGAGGGCGTCGACTTTGTCGATGCCCTGAGAAGCGGGCGATCGCTTCTTTTTTTGTTGCAACCCTGTGTCATGCGGGCCCGCGCCGACCCCCATTTTCCCGCCGGGAAAGCAGGATTTTCCCCACCCACAGTCCAATACCGATCGCATCACACTCAAACATGTAGGAGAGACATCACCATGCCCAGCATTCGTTTAGGCGTTATCGGCATCGGCAACATG
>JAVBUS010000168.1:0-3652 GCA_031555125.1 Eubacteriales bacterium
GAGTACCGGCACCCCGGAATACCCCGAGGCAATGGTCTTGAGCAGCCCGAAGAACAGCGCCGCAAAAAAGATTCGCAGCGGCTTCCACTGGCCAAAGATCAGCACCGCCAGCGCCAAAAAGCCGTACCCCGACACGGTGGCGTTAAAGTTGGTGGAGGTGGGGATCACGAACACCAGCCCACCCAGCCCCGCCAACGCGCCGGAGATCAACACCCCGGCGTACCGGATCCGCATTACGCTGACCCCCACCGAGTCCGCCGCCTGGGGATGCTCGCCGCAAGCGCGAAGCCGCAGACCGAAACGGGTCCTGTATAGCACGAAGGCGCCGACGCCCAGGATCAAGAACCCAAGGAACGTGGTGATATACGTGTTTTGAAAAAGCAAGGGCCCCAGCACCGGGATGTCCGCCAACAGCGGCACGCGATCGATCCGAAAGGTGTTGGCAAAGGCCACTTGCTGTACGTGGTTATCCTGCAGCATCCGGGCCACATAGATCGCCCCGGCAGGAGCGATCATGTTCAGGGCCGTTCCGCTAATGGTCTGGTTGCTGCGCAGATTGATCGCCGCATAGGCGTGGAGCAAGGAAAATACCATGCCCGCCCCCACCGCAATCAATACCGCCAACGCAAGCAGCCCCTGGCCGCTCAAGCGGTCCTGTACTTGGCTGATGAAAAAGATTGAACAGAAGGCCCCTACCACCATGATGCCTTCCAATGCGATATTCACCACGCCGCTGCGCTCCGAGAACATGCCGCCCAAAGCCACGATCAGCAGCGGGATGGAGAAAAACCACATCTGCTGCACCAGAAAGACTACGGTACCAAACAGGTTATTCATGCCGCATCCTCCTTTTTGTGCTTTGCCTCCCGTTTCAGGGCGCCGCGCTTGCCCACGGCCTCGATCACGTTTTTGACCAGCAGTGAAAAGGCGCTGAAGTAGATGATGGCCGCGATAATGATATCGATGACCTCCGGCATAAAGTTCATGCGCTGCAGGTAGTAGCCGCCCTGGCTGATGTAGGCGATGAACAGACCGGAAAAAATGATGCCCAGCGGGTTGGACAGCCCCAGCAGCGCCACCGGGATCCCCTGAAAGCCTTGGGCCGACAGGATTTCCTCCACCCGGATGTGCAGCCCTCCCGCTGGGGCCAGGAACATCAGTCCCCCGGCGATGCCCGCCAGTCCCCCCGCAATGACCATGGAGAGCAGGATGCTGCGCTTCTCGTTAATGCCCGCGTACCGGCTGGCATCTCGGTTGTGGCCGCAGGCCTTTAGCTCATAGCCAAAGGTGGTCTTGTTCAGCACCACATACATCACCACCGCCAGCGCCAGCGCAATGAGGATGCCGCCGTTGACGCTGGCGGTGTCCACGAACTTGCCCTTGATGTTGTAAAACACCTGATCCAGCCCCCACCGGGGAATGGCCGCAGCATCCACGTTGACGGTCTGATTTTTGAGCTGGTCGTATACATTGCTGTTTTTGATCAAAAAGTTGACGCCGTACATGCCGATGTAATTACACATGATGCAGGCGATGACCTCGTTGACGTTAAGCAGCGCCTTGAAAAGGCCGGGGATGGCCCCCCACAGGGCGCCGGCGGCCATGGCCGCCAACAGGGCCACCACCCACAGCACCGGCGAGGGAAGAACAGTGCAGTTGGCCCCCACGTACACCGCCGCGAAACCGCCCACGATGAGCTGCCCCGGGGTGCCGATGTTGAACAGCCCGGTCTTGAAGGCGAACCCCACCGATAGGCCGGTCATGATCAGGGGCGTGGCGTAGTACAGTACCTGCCCCAGGCCCTTCATCCCATTATTGAACCCACCCGCCGCGATGATGCCCAACCCGGCCACGGCTTCGCCGGGGTTGGAGAGCAACAGAATGATAAAGCCAAACAGCATGCCCACCACAATCGCGATCAGTGAGGAAACGGCGCTGGCGCCGCCACCGGTCGGTATCCGACGCGGCTTGTTCATATGGCACGCTCCTTTCTGGCCCCGGCCATATAGAGGCCCAGTTCCTGGGCACTGGCTCCCTGCGCCGCCAGGTTGGCCACGATCTCCCCCTCGTACATCACCAGGATCCGGTCCGACAGGTTCATCACCTCGTCCAGTTCCAGGGAGACAAGCAAAACCGCCTTGCCCGCATCCCGTGCGGCCAACAGCTGCTTGTGGATGTACTCGATGGCCCCCACGTCCAAGCCCCGGGTAGGTTGCACCGCAATGATAACCTCCGGCGCTTCGCTGAGTTCCCGGGCAATGATGGCCTTTTGCTGGTTGCCGCCGGACATGCTGCGAGCGGGTGTCAGCGCCCCCTGGCCCGACCGAATATCATAGGAATCAATCAGCTCCCGGGCATGTGTCAGCACGCGGTCAAAGCGCAAAAAACCGTGCTTTTGGTACCGGGGGGTGTGATAGCTCTTCAAGATCAGGTTCTCCGCCAGGGTATAGTCCAGCACCAAGCCATGCTTGTGCCGATCCTCCGGGATGTGGGCCAGTCCCGCGTCGTTGCGGGCCCGGATGCTGTCGCCGGTAACCTCGTGATCCCCCAGATAGATCCGTCCGCTCTGGGGCGTCAGCAGCCCGGTCAGGGCATAGACCAGCTCGCTTTGCCCGTTTCCATCGATGCCCGCCACGCACAGGATCTCCCCCCGATGGGCCGTAAAGGATACGTTGCGCACCAGAGGTTTGCCGTCCCGCTTGCCCGCCACGGTCAGGTTTTCCACCCGCAGTGCCGCCTTGCCGGACCGCAGGGGGGACTTGTCCAGGGCAAACTCCACTTTGCGGCCCACCATCATCTCGCTCATCTGCTCCTTGGTGGTCTCCGCCACCGCCACGGTGCCGATGCAAGCGCCCTTGCGCAGCACGGTGCAGCGATCCGCCGCCTGCTTGATCTCGTCCAGCTTGTGGGTGATGAACAGGATGGACTTTCCCTCGGCCACCAGGCTCTTCATGATCTTCATCAGTTCCGTGATCTCCTGGGGGGTCAGCACCGCCGTAGGCTCGTCAAAGATCAGGATTTCATTGTCGCGATAGAGCATCTTCAGGATCTCCACCCGCTGTTGCATTCCCACGGTGATGTCGGAAATCAGGGCATCCGGATCGATCATCAACCCATATCGTTCCGACAGGGCCACCACCTTTTTGCGGGCTTCACGGGTCTTCAGCACCCCACCGTGGGTGCTTTCCACCCCCAGCACGATGTTCTCCAGCACCGTAAAGTTGTGTACCAGCTTAAAGTGCTGGTGCACCATGCCGATGCCCAGTGCCGTGGCGTCGTTGGGATTATGGATCTGCACCGCTTGCCCGTCCTTGCGGATCTCGCCCCGCTCGGCGCGGTACAGGCCAAACAACACGCTCATCAGCGTGGATTTGCCCGCCCCATTCTCCCCCAACAGCGCGTGGATTTCTCCCCGCCGCAGTCGCAGCGTCACATCATCGTTGGCCCGGATCCCCGGAAAGTCCTTGGTGATGTGCAACATTTCGATTACGAATGTGGATGCCAATTCGCAACACTCCTCCGTCGGCCTTTTGCTGCCAAGTAACAAAGGACGCGGGCAGGTCTCGCCTGCCCGCGTCGGAAAGCACCTGTGTTATTTGACCTCCGTAACCTTGGTCACGTCGGTGGTCAACTCCACGGCTTCCTTGGTGTC